>JAPOYZ010000329.1 GCA_026706325.1 Candidatus Aminicenantota bacterium | reverse complement strand
CTCTGCTCGAAGCAGATTTTCGCCGGCCAGCTTGGAGACTCCGTAGACGTTTACGGGGGAAGGGGGATCTTCTTCCGTGTAGGGCGAGGTCCGGCCGCCGTCGCCGCCGAACACGTAGTCCGTGCTCACGTGCACCAGGAGCGCGTCCAGGTCGTTGCAGACCTGGCCCAGGTTCAGGACCGCGTCGGCGTTGGTCCGAAAGGCCCTGGACTCGTGGTCCTCGCAGTCGTCGACCCGGTGGTACGCCGCGGTATTGATGACGGCGTTCGGACGGAGCCGGGTCAGGACCTCTCGTGTGCGGGCGTGGTCGCAAATCTCCAGATCGTGATGAGAAAGGGGTAGAACCCGTTCCTGATCGCCCAGCTCCCGCACCAGGTCGGATCCCAACTGTCCCTTGGACCCGATCACGACCACTCTGCGCATGCGGCGTCTCCTTCGGTCCGGCTCCCGAGATCCGAAGATTAACAGTTCCAGGCGAGGAATTCGGGGTTGAGCGGAAAACGCGCTCAAAGCGCAGCGCCCGATTTTGATTTACTGTACCGGTGAGACATCCGGAAAAGTTGATATAAGGTAACACCGTGTCCAACGCCCATCATGAGCACCACGCCGGTTGCCGTCACCATGGCCCGGACGAGCACGCGCACGACCTTCGCGGGGCCAGCCGGCGAAACCTGGCCTCTGCGCTGGTGTTGATCGTCGGCTATATGATCGCCGAGATCATCGGCGGCATCATCTCCGGCAGCCTGGCGCTGCTTGCGGACGCGGGACACATGCTGACCGACGCGGCGTCCATCGGCCTCGCTCTGATCGCCCTTCACTTTTCGGCTCGGCCCGCCTCCGCGCGGCGTACCTTCGGTTATCGGCGGCTCGAGATCCTGGCGGCCCTGGTGAATGCGGTCACGCTCTGGCTGATTGCTGCGTGGGTCGTTTATGAAGCCTACCACCGCTTCACCGTCATGCCCGACGTCAGGGGAGAGATCATGCTGTCGGTGGGCTCGGTCGGCCTCGTGGTCAACCTCGTCGCGGCCTGGATCCTGCACCGGTCGGCCGGGCACAGCGTGAACGTCGAAGGCGCCTACCAGCATGTCGTGGCCGATCTTCTCGGGTCCATCGGCGTGGTCGTATCGGGCATTCTCGTATGGGGGTTCAATTGGAAAATCGCCGACCCCATCCTGAGCGTCATCATCGGCATCCTTATCCTGGTGAGTTCATGGCGCCTGCTGGGGAAGGTGATCCATGTCCTGCTTCAAGGGGTTCCGCAACACGTCGACATCGGTCGCCTCTGCAAGAAAATGGGAGAGGTCGCGGGTGTCGGCTCGATTCACGATATTCACGTCTGGAGCCTCGCCTCCGACTACGACGTTCTCACGGCTCACGTCCTGGTCGATCCCGAGGTCGAAGACGTGAGCTTCATCAGGAACCGTCTCCGTGAGATCGCCTCACGTGATTTCGGCATTCGGCACGTCACGCTTCAGTTGGAAGACACGGCGGAAGACTGTATCGATGAGAATCACGACGTAGGTGACGTCGTCGGTCCCCGCGTCGCCGAGGGACTCGAGACGGACTGACCCGAATCTCAATCCCGGACGCTGAACCGGCGTCCTGTGGAGACTTTCCTCATGTTTCAGCTTGCCGGTTCGTTGGCCGCCCCGGTCGTGGGCGCGTTCCTTTACAGGTGGCTTCATGGCCGAAGCGGCGCCGTGCGTCTCTTCGACCGGCTCATGTACGTCGCCGTGCCGGCGATCGTCGTCTGGCAGGTGCTGCCCCATTCCTGGGCAAATCATGGGGTCCTGGCAATCCTTGTTCTCCTTCTGGGGATGGGCACACCGAATCTCATCGAACGGGTCTCCCGCTCGCTCGCGCCCCACACCGACAATCTTGCCCTCCTGGCCGGACTTTCGGGCTTGGTGATACACGCTTTTCTGGAGGGTGTGGCGCTGGCGTCCAAGGACACGGGCGTCTCTTACGCCGTGATCCTTCACCGAATCCCGGTCGGCTTGATGATCTGGTGGATCTTTCGGCCCCGCCACGGCTTCCGGGGCGCGGCGGCCGGCATCGGGACCATTCTTGCGGCTACCGTCGTTGGATACGCCGTCGGTGGCCGGATCTTTGCCGATGGGGACGGTGTCGAACTCTATCAGGCCTTTGTCGGCGGATCGCTGCTCCACGCCGTATTCCACCAGGGTCTCCACGACCACAGCCATGATCACGGCTAGGCATCCCGCGAGCTTGCGGGGCCGCAAGGGGAGTGCGTAACATGAACGGCGATCCCGATCTGTCCGGCAAGGCGGAGAACCCACTGTGCGGAATTTGAGTCCGGCCCCTTTCGAAGGCTTCGATCGCAGACGATTCCTCCAGCTTTCCGCCGCGGCGCTGGCGGCCTGGCGAACTCCGGAACCGCGGCTCTTGGCGGCGCCGTCCCCGTCCCCTCGGGCAGACGCCATGATTCTGCTCTGGATGGCCGGGGGCATGGCGCAGACCGAGACCTTCGACCCGAAGCGCTATACCCCGTTCGAACCCGGAATCGAGTCGAAACGGGTTTTGAGCACGTTTCCCGCCATCGACACGGCGGTGGACGGCATCCAACTCTCCAGCGGCCTGGACCGCCTGGCCCGGGTGATGGACCGGGCCACCCTGATCCGGAGTCACCGTCTGGGAGACCTGGGCTTCATCCTTCACTCCCGCCACCAGTATCACTGGCACACCGGCTACGCGCCGCCCCTCTCGGTGGCGGCTCCCCACCTGGGGTCGGTGGTGGCCCGGACACTGGGGCCGCGCCATCCGGACGTGCCCGCATTCGTGGACATCGGACAGGACATGGAGATCGGCGCGGAGAGCGACTCGCTCAAGGCCTTTCATACCGCCGGGTTCCTGGGCGCCGAGTACGGGCCCATGCTGATCCCGGATCCGGCGGCTGCGGCCGGAGCCATGCGGCCGCCCCAAGGCGTGGACCGGACCCGCGCCGCGCGGCGTTACCGCGCCTATCGCCGGCTGGTGGCCGAGAGTCCGGTGCTTCAGCAAGGGACCACCTACCAGCAGGAGTCGCTGCTCCGCTACCTGGACAAGGCCCACCGCCTGGTGGATTCTCCCGCGGCCGCGGCCTTCGACCTGTCCCGGGAGCCCGAGAGTAGTCACCGAAGTTACGGCGCCGCCCGCTTCGGCCAGGGCTGCCTGCTGGCCCGGCGGCTCGTGGAAGCGGGGGTCCGGTTCGTGGAGGTCACCACCGGGTACATCCCTTTTCGCTACTTCGACACGCACGAGAACGGCCACGAACGCATGGTCCACCTCAAGCGGAGCATCGACGGCCCCATCGCCCAACTGGTCTTGGACCTTGAAGAGCGCGGGCTTCTGGACCGGACGGTTGTGGTCGTGGCCAGCGAGTTCGGCCGGGACGCCCTCATCGAAGGCAAGCCGGACCTGGGGGTGAGGCAGCAGATCGAGGTCCCGGACCGGATGACGGAGCCGCGCCACTACGGCATGCACCGGCATTTCACCGAAGCCTCCTCGGTGCTGGTTTTCGGAGGCGGATTCAAGCGGGGCTTCCTCTACGGGAGGACCGACGACGAGCGCCCCTGCCGCGTGGTGGAGAACCCGGTCTCCATCGAGGACCTCCACGCCACCCTCTATGCCGCCTTGGGCATTCCGCCGGATCAAGCCTACGTGGTGGAGAAGCGGCCCTTCTTCGTCACCAAGGACGGCCGGGGAAAACCGGTCCAAGAGCTGTTTGCCTGACCCCATCGATTTCCAGACCACGCACCGGAGTCGAGACGCTTGAAACCACTGTCGTCATTTCCCCGAAGAACGTACGTCGCGCAGCCGACGCCCCTGCAGCCGGCTCCCCGCCTGTCGCGATTGCTCGGCGGTCCGGAAATCTACATCAAGCGGGACGACCTGCTGCCGGGAGCGGGCGGCGGGAACAAGACTCGCAAGCTGGAGTTTTCCATCGGTGACGCTCTGGCCCAGGGCGCGGATACCCTCATCACCAGCGGCGCGATTCAATCCAACCACTGCCGGCTGACCCTCTCCTGGGCCCGGGTGGAGGGACTCGAGTGCCACCTGGTGCTCCAGGAACCGGCGCCCGGCGCCTTCGACCCGCGGGCCGGCGGCAACAATTTCCTCTACCAGTTGCTGGGGGCGGACAGCCTCCGGATCGTCTCCGGAAGGGGACAGTCTGCTCCCGCCATGGAGAAGTTGGCCCGGGAGTGCCGGGAGCGGGGACGGAAGCCCTACCTGATTCCAGTCGGCGGGTCCAACGCGGTCGGCGCCACCGGTTACGCCGCCTGCGCCCTGGAGTTGATCTCCCAGTTCCAGGAGCTGGACCTGCGGGTGGACCACCTGGTGGTTCCCAGCGGAAGCGCCGGGACCCAGGCGGGCCTCCTGGCCGGATTCCACGGCGCCGATTACGCGCTCGCCGTGACCGGTGTCAACGTGAGCCGCGGCCGAGACCTACAGGAGCAAA
This sequence comes from Candidatus Aminicenantota bacterium, assembly GCA_026706325.1. Classification (GTDB taxonomy): domain Bacteria; phylum Acidobacteriota; class UBA6911; order RPQK01; family JAJDTT01; genus JAJDTT01. The sequence continues at coordinate 1,275 of JAPOYZ010000329.1, read as the reverse complement.
GCGTCTACGAACTGGCCCAGGCGACCGCCTCCCGGCTGGGCGTCGAAGCCCCGGTTCCCAGGGATTCGGTGGACTGCAACGGCGACTACGTGGGCCCGGGATACGCCCTGCCGACGCCGGAGATGATGGAAGCGGTCGGGCTCGTGGCCCGCTCCGAGGGAATCCTCCTGGACCCGGTCTACACCGGCAAGGCCATGGCCGGGACCATCGACCTGATCCGCAAGGGGGTCTTCCGCAAGGGAGAGACGCTGGTCTTCGTCCACACCGGGGGCTCGCCGGCTCTTTACGTCCACATGGACGCATTTCGGAAGAGGTTCCCTCCGCCGCCGGCGACCGATTCGGCCGGCAACAAAAGGTAGGAACTCCCCCACCGGCCCGGCGGACCGGAGCGGCGATTTCCAATCGCCGAACTCCCGTGTGACAAACTTGGCGACGAAGACTGGGGCGATTGGAAAACGCCCCTCCTCACCTCTCAGGAAGCCGGGAAGGTCAGACCAGGATCTCCTCCACGACCCGGGCGGGAAACTGGTCGGTCAGGCGCTCGTCCAGTCCGTGACGCCGGTAGACCAGGTCCCGGTAGTTCATGCCCAACAGGTGCAGCAGGGTGGCGTGGAAATCGTGGACGCTGACCCTCTGGTCCACGGCCTTGTGCCCGATGTCGTCGGTGCCGCCGTAGGTGAGCCCCCCTTTGACGCCGCCGCCGGCCATCCAGATGCTGAATCCGTCGGGGCCGTGGTCCCGCCCGTCGGCGCCCCGGTCGGCGACCTGGGCCAGGGGCATTCTCCCGAACTCTCCGCCCCAGATCACCAGGGTCTCCTCCAACAGGCCTCGGCGCTTGAGGTCCTTGACGAGGGCGGCGGCGGGGCGGTCCGTCTTCCCGCAACTGTAGGTCAGGCTCTTCTCCAGGTTGGTGTGGGCGTCCCAGATCTGGCCCTCGATGAAGATCTGAACGAAACGGACTCCCCGCTCAACCAGGCGCCGGGCCATGAGGCAGCGGGTTCCGTAGGAACGGGTCAGCTCGTCGTTGAGGCCGTACATCTCCCGGGTGGCCTCGTCCTCCTGCGACAGGTCCAGCGCGTCCGACGTGGCCAACTGCATCCGGGCGGCCAGCTCGTAGCTGGCGATCCGGGCGTCGAGCTCCGGCTCCCGCGGCCGGGCGTCCCGGTGCGCCGTGTCGAGACGGCGGAGCAGGGCCCGCTCAGCTTCGATCAGGTCGCCGGGCAGATTCCGCCGCGACTCCAGGTTCAGGACGGGCGGCCCCTCGGAGCGGAAGCG
>JAPOYZ010000662.1:1964-5744 GCA_026706325.1 Candidatus Aminicenantota bacterium | reverse complement strand
TACTTGGCCTAGCGCTTTCACGGGCCACCCCATCGGATTCGTTACCGGATCCCCGAACATCTTGATGAAGAGCGCCGGCAGAATGCGCTCCGCTTTGGAGTCCGCCTCCGTCCGAAGGCGGCGGAGGCGGTCGGTTTGGTCGAGGATCTCGACGATGCGGCGTTGTTCGGAGAGCGGCGGGAAGGGAATTTCGACATTCTCAACGTCTTTGCGCAGGACACCCCTGATTATCGCACCCTGTTGAATGTCTAGGAGATCCCTCGTTTTTTGCCGAATCGCAGCGGCTACGAAATCAGCATTGGTTCCCTCTTTCAATACGATGCCCGTCAAATCCTGGCTTATCGCGATGTCTGCTCCTGCTTTGGCAACTTTGCCAACACCCGTCCGGGTTACAAGCAGAATAGCTCCTTTGGGGACTATATGAGTTGCACTGTTCTCGATAGCTTCCTGCGTAATCCACTTACGTCCCGACACGACAATGTTGTCAGTGACGTCGGCCCCAGTAATCCAGGGAACATCACCATTCCAATATGGGTCGATTTTAGTGCTCGGAGTTCCCCCGCTGATGAATCTTTCGGCAAGGTCCCCTAGCCGGGCGGGAGGCCACCCCATCATTCACCCTCCATCTCTTCCAACTTCCCCTGAACCCGTTTCAGCAACCCCTCGACGAGCCCGAGCGCAGCCTTGCGATCGATCCGGTGGTCGAATCGGGCCCGCATACCGGAACTCGACAGCATACGGGGTACACGGTCAGCTTTCGGAAACCCTTCATGGCCACAGCCCGCGCCGCGACCAGATTCACCAACGCCTCGAGATTGTGGGTAAGCGGGTAGGTTTCTCCGAGCAACGCGAGCCAGGCCTTGAAGGATTTCTCCGCGGCCTGCTGCACGTGAAACCCATAAGATTCATCCGGCACCTCGGAAGTCATGTTCCTGAGTGTCAAGACATCGCCTTCGGCCGCATCGAGCAGCATCCGGGCGCACTTAAGGTCGCTCATAGAGCACCTTTCCTTCCCTCAGCGCCAGCGCCAGAACGTGGTTGAGGGAGTCGCGCCAGTAATCGACCTCGTCGTGGGTATAGACCAGGACGTCGGCGGATACGGGAAAACCCGCCAGGACCATCTCCTTGTGGCGGCTTCGCTCCCGGCCGAACGGCTCGGCTTCCACGACCACTAGATCGACGTCCGAATCCTCTTGCTCTTCGCCCGGGGCGCGGGACCCGAAGAGGATCACCTGTTCGGGATCGACTTCGTCGAAAACGGCCTTGACCATCTGGTCGATGAGGGTGTCGGTGGTCCGGGTCATTGCTCAACCTCTTCAAGCAGTTTCTCCAGTCCCTCCGTGATCTCGCGCTCGATGGCCAGCACCTCGCGGATCAGTTCCGCGGGATCTTCGTCCGGGACCGGCTCGGCAACGCGGGGCTTGTAACGCGAAGCGGCGAGGTTGAAGTCGTTCTCCGCGAGGGTTTCGAACGAGGCCCACCAGCAGCGGGGTTCGTCGCTGCCCGGGTCGAGCACGGCGCCGGCTTCCTCGCCGGGTGGTTCCTCGAAGCGCGATTCCTTGTAGTCGTTCCAGGCCGCCAGCAGGCCGGGGATGTCGTTCGCCCCCGGGGTCTCCGGACGGCCACCTCCCTGGATCTTGTCGGGGTCGTACCCGTCGTTGCGGATCTCGTAGAACCACACCTGCCTCGTAGCTGTCCGGCCCTCTTCCGGCTCGGTTGCCGGGCGCCGCAAGACGAGCACGGAGGTCTTGACGCCGGCGTACGGTTTGAACACGCCGGCAGGCAGCGAAACCACCGCCTGCAACTCATACTCCCGCAACAGCTTCTCGCGGAGTTCCTTGTGAGCCCTCGTGGACCCGAAGAGTGCGCCCTCGGGTACGACCACGGCACAACGTCCTCCCGGTGCCAGGGAGCGCAGCATTAGCGCGATGAACAACAGCTCGCTTTTCCTCGACTTGGTTGGCAAGTCCTGGCGAATCGAGTCCCTGGGGATCTGCCCGGCAAAGGGCGGGTTGGAGAGGATCACCGCGTACCGCCGGTTCAGGTCGTCCTCGGTGAGTCCGCTCATCTCGGAGAGGACGTTGGCGCGCTTGAGGCGGGCATGGCGGATCCCGTGGAGCACGAGGTTCATGACGGAGATCCGCATCATCTGGCGCGATACGTCGGTGCCGTAGATCGATGCCTCGAGCCTGCTCCAGTCGGGGATCCTCTCTCCCGGCCCCTTCCGGTAGGTCTGGAGATTGGGGACCTCCTTCTTCGCCTCCTCGAGTGTCTGCCCCCGCTTCTCGAGCCAGTCCTCGCCGTAGACCGGCACTTCTTCAACCTTTTCGCTGTAGCGGGCAAGGATGTGATCGACGACATCGATGAGGAAACCGGCGGTTCCGCAGGCGGGGTCGTACACGGTGTCTCCGAGGTCTGGATCGGTCATTTCGACCATGAAGGCGCGGATCTGTCTCGGGGTGCGGAACTGGCCGTTCAGCGCCGACTGCCCGAGATGGGTGAGAAGGTATTCGAAGATGTCCCCCTTGATGTCGGGCCCGAGCTTGCGGAAGTCGATGGAGTCGAACATGTCGACCACCTGCTTGAGCACGTTCGGATCGACGATTTCGAGCACGGCGTCGCGGAAGTACTCGGCCACCTGCGGATCGTCCTTGACCAGCGACGCCATGTAGGGAAAGACCTCGTCGCGCACGAAGTTGCGCAGATCTTCTCCGCTCTTGAAACGCCACTTGGACCAACGGAAGCGTTCGGCTTGGGCGGGAAAGAGGAGGGCGCCGTTGCCGGCCCCGAGCCGGCCCTGGAGCTCGCGGGTGGTCTCCTCCTCGTCGAGGAGTTTCAGGTAGATGAGGTAGGAGATCTGCTCGATGTAGGTGACGGGATTGGTCACGCCACCGGCCCACAGGATGTCGGTGATCTGGTCGAGCTTGCGCCGCAGTGTCTGGTCCATCCCGTTCCTTTCAGCTCGCAGTCCTGAAGACATCCTCGTCCAGCTGTTCGACCACCTGCCTTAGACCATCCTCGCCGAACAGCTCTACCCCCCTGCCGGCGGCATCGAGAATTGACAGCGGCGGCTCGAACAGGTCGTTCAGGCGCACCCGGCCGGTGGCGATACCCCGGTTCTTCAGCAGGCAGAGGTATTCCGCCTGTTGCGGGGTGAGGGCGCGCACCACGAGCCAGGCGCGAAAAGCTTCTTCGAGCTTCTCCTCGCGGCTCTTGATGCGCAGCCGCCCGAGTGCGGCGCGGATGAAGTCGACGAAATTGCCGCCCGGGTCGCGGTAGGCGCGGCGCAGGTTCTCCTGGTTGAAGTAGTGCTCGGGCTGGTTGAGGCGGCGGGCAAGCTCCTCCTCTTCGTCCGCGGCCAGATGCACTTCGTCGCGCACTTTCTGGATCAGCGGATCGTCGGCCTCCTGGGAACGAATCATCTCCTCCCAGCGGGTTACGTACTCCTCCTTGTCGACCCGCTCTCCCTCGGGGCCGACCTCGACGTAGGTGACCGCCTCCAGCCACTCGTCCTCCAGCCCGAGCTCGACGAGATCCCGCGTCTCCGGCCCTGTCGTCGGGCCGCCCGGGGCATGCCCTCCCGACGTGCCTGTGAACACGTCGGTATCGCTGTCGTTGAAGTACTGGTGATTCCTGAAAAAGTCGTAGATGACAAACTTCCGCTTGTCGATATGCGGCGCGGTACGCGTACCCCGGCCTCGCATCTGCTGGTAGAGAATGGGGCTTCTCACCCGGCGGCAGAGCACGAGGTGGAGGATTTCGCGGCAGTCGAAGCCGGTG
>JAPOYZ010000662.1:0-1954 GCA_026706325.1 Candidatus Aminicenantota bacterium | reverse complement strand
GCAGGGTCTCGGTCTTGAACCGGCGAATCAGGGTGTCGGGATCGGCCACGTCGGAGGTGATGACCTCGGCGTACCGCCCCTTGTGTTCGGGGTGCAGCTCGTTCAGGTACTGCGCCAGCCGCGCCGCGTGATGCTTGGTGATGGCGAAAACGATCCCCTTGCCCGGCCCCGATTCCTGGCCGGGCGCCAGTTCCGGATAACTCTCCCAGGCAAGCCGGTCGAACTCCTCCATCATCAGGCGGTTGGTCTCTTCGTTGGTCCAGCGGCGCTCGAACTCGACGGGGTCGTAGTGCTCTTCGTCGAGATCGGCCCCCTCGGCGAGGATCTCGGTGATGCCCGTGGCGAAGCGGTAGGGCACGAGATATTCCTCTTGGAAGGCGTCCTTTATTGAATAGGAGACGTCCGGTGTGCCCGGCTCGCACTGGTAGAAGTCGTAGGTGTTGCGCTCGATGAAGCTCGCCGGGGTGGCCGTGAGTCCGATATGGAGGGCGTCGAACCGTGTGAGCGCTCCCTGCCAGGCCCCGTAGATGGAGCGGTGGCATTCGTCGGCGATTACGATGTCGAAGTAGCCGGCAGTGTACTCGTCCACCCGGCCGATCATGGTCTGCAGCAGGGTCACGGTGATCTGCTGCTCCTGGCGCGCCATCCCGGGCCGCAGCCAGTAGCTCGAATACGCCCCGAGAATGTCCTGAATGGCTTCCAGGGCCTGCCTGGCGAGCTGGTCGCGGTCCACCAGAAAGAGGATTCGCTCAGCCCAGCCGGCTTGGAGGAGCCGCTTCAGGTAGAGGCAGATCAGGTCGGTCTTGCCGGTGCCGGTCGGAAGCTCGATCAGGAAACGCCGCCGGCCCAGTTCCAACGCGTGGTCGAGCGCCTGCATCGCGTTGGTCTGGTAGGGCCGCACGGTGCGCGTCTCCCCCTGGCGGATGTAGTGCTCCGGGATTTCGACGGTGGCGAGCGGCCGGCGCGTTTCCCGCATTTCCACCATGCGCTCGAGGTCCCGCTGGGAGAAGAAGCCGGCGATGGGGCGGGCGTCGTCGTTCTGGTAGTCCCAGAAGTAGGTCAGCTCCCCGTTAGTGAGGAAGATGAAGGGGGCCCCGAGCGCCTGCGCATAGGGCAGGGCCTGTTGCTTGGCGACGTAGGGGTTGATGGCGTTCCTCTTGGCCTCGATTACGGCGAGCGGGCGACCGCGCTGGTCATAGAGGACGTAGTCGGCGCGTCCCCCTGAAGGGTCGCCGTCCTCGGCGGCATCAAGCAGGCAGACGAACTCGCCGACGACGCGGAGGTCCCCCTCGGCGCTGGGGTCGAAGACGAGGTCCTCGTAAGTCGGTTCCGGATTGAGTGGCTGCAGCCGTATCTCGCGGTGACTCCAGGTGTCGCCATCCGGTTCGGCTGCTTTGGTACTGCTGTACTTCTTGACGGAGAACTCCCCACCGAGCGCCGGGTCGGTGCAGCCGCGGTGCCAGACGAGGACGAGCTTCCCCTCCCGGGTCCCGCCGCGGTCGGCCCGGAAGAGGCAGTAGGAACCGTCTGGGATGGCAGGCTCCATGGAGTGTCCCTCGACGCGGGCGACGAAGTGGTCGCGGGTCAGCCGGACGCGGCCCGGGACCGCCATCCATCCGATCTCGTCATGTTCGGTTCCGACGGTCTGGTCCGGGCTGAATTGTCCTGCCGCGGCAACGAGACCGTAGACCGGCGCGTGCGTTTCGAACGGCTTTGCTCCCACGCGGTCGACGATTCCGGCTCGGCTGGGTGCAGAAGCCGCCTGGATCTCGGTACCGACCATCGACCTGTCGGCCGGGTCCCAGCCGGACTGCGCCAGCAGTTCGTCGATGACAATGCGGGCGTCCGCCTCGTTTTCGCGCCGGTTCATCAGTTCCTCGTCCATGGGAACGTCGATGACTGCAAAGCGCGTGCCATCATTCGCCCACCCCGTAGCGTTTCATCCAGTTGGTGA
>JAPOYZ010000546.1 GCA_026706325.1 Candidatus Aminicenantota bacterium | reverse complement strand
AACTCACTGAGCCAGCGTATCCAGGACGGCCAGAAGACCACCGAGAAAGCCTATGAGCATTTCGGAAAGCGGATTGATCGCCTCGAAGAAAACATCAGGTCGGACGTGAAAAGCATGAACGACCGGATCGACCGACACAAAGAGATTGTTGAATTGAAAAACTCCGCCCCTGACGATTTCATCTGAAAGAGCAATCGAGATGATCGGCGGCCGAAGGTATGAGAGTCGCTTCGAAAACCGATCTGATGGATGGTGCGTGTGGGTGACAGTAGACGACCGGGGCAGGCGTGAAGATCAATCCACTTGAAGCGACGCCTTGATCCTTCCCCAGGTAACGTCTTCGACCGCCGTGCTGCGGTCCGGGAGAAGCAGGCCGTCGACAAAGATGTCGGCGTAACCGCGGTCCAGTTGGAAAGGATTCTCGTCATCTTGAATGGATGACGGCTTCCAAATCGAACCCTTTGTGAAATCCCGATCCCTGACTATGGCGACGAAGCCGACGATCTGGTTCGCCTCCAGATCGCTGAAAAAGGTATTCTCGGGACCTTCTCCCCACGCGTTCTGCGGGGTGACGTAAAACTCGATGACCCACATGGTGGGATTCTCTCCGTGAACTCCCCCGCCGGCATCTCCGTACGGAGGGTTGATCTTCCATGAGGAAGGCTCTCCGGAACCCAAGGTGCCTTCACCCAGTAGTGGGCCGCTTGCGGTCTGGGCTACGGCGGTGTATTGCTGGGTCCTTCCAAAAATGATGGGGTATTCCTCGGCAGGAGTCTCGTTCCTGTGCCCTGTTCCGCCGCTGTGATCGGCGTCGAGCTGGAAGGCGATGCTGTCATGTTCATACATCAAGGTTTGGCCAAGATTTCCAGACGACCGGTCATGGGTATTCACGTAATCGTCGTCGATGGCCGCGATGGCGAAGAAGATCCGGTTCGATTCGTCGTGCCAGGCCAGCCAGATGCGGAAGTCGAGATTGGAGGGATCAGGCAGGACTTCGTCTCTCCACGTCCTGCAATCCAGAACCGTCATGGACGGCTCCCCCACGTCGTACCATTCGTCGATGAATCCGTCGTGGATGTCGATCGTTGCAAGCATTTCATCTGTCAGCTCGTAGAATGGGAACAGACGATCTCCGGTATGCGCCGTGGAAACGGCGGTCGACATCAGCAGAACCATCAGCAGGCGATTCATCGACAACTCGAGCGTGAAATCAATCCACCTGAAGCGACGCCTTGATCCTTCCCCAGGTAACGTCTTCGACCGCCGTGCTGCGGGCCGGGAGAAGCAGGCCGTCGACAAAGGCGTCGGCATATGCACGGTCCAGCAGGAAAGGGTTCTCGTCATCCTGAATGGATGACGGCTTCCAGTTCGAAGACTTTGTATGATCTCGATCCCGGACTATGGTGACGAACCCGACGATCTGATTGGCCTCCAGATCGCTGAAAACGGTATTCTCGGGACCTTCTCCCCACACGTCCTGCGGGGTGACGAAAAACTCGATCACCCACATGGTGGGGTTCTCTCCGTGAACTCCCCCGCCCGCATCTCCGTAAGGAGGGTTTACCATCCAGGAGACGCGCCAGCCAGACCAGTATTCACCCAGTACAGGGCCGCTTGCGGTTCGGGCTACGGCGGCGTATTGCTGTGTCCGTCCAAAAATCAGGGGATACTCCTCGACAGGAGTCTCGTTCCTGTGCCCAGTTCCACCGCTGTGATCGGCGTCGAGCTGGAAGGCGATATTGTCATGGTAGTACATCGATCCTCGTTCACCTTCCGCAGACCGGTCATGGGTATTCACGTATTCGTCGTCGATGGCGGCGATGGCGAAGAAGATCCGGTTCGATTCGTCGTGCCAGGCCAGCCAGATGCGGAAGTCGAGATTGGAGGGATCAGGCAGGACTTCGTCTCTCCACGTCCTGCAATCCAGAACCGTCATGGACGGCTCCCCCACGTCGTACCATTCGTCGATGAATCCGTCGTGGATGTCGATCGTTGCAAGCATTTCATCTGTCAGCTCGTAGAATGGGAACAGACGATCTCCGGTATGCGCCGTGGAAACGGCGGTCCACATCAACAGCACTGTCAGCAAGCGATTCATCTGCACTCCAGAGGAACTGCCGGGAGAATAAGACGCGGCAATGTCCGGCGCCTGTACGACTACCGCGCCCGACGCGGGAATCCGGGAATTCTAATTGTCGTCGGGCGGTAGAAATAATTGTCGCTGATCAGAACCGGTCATTGAGACTGATCGATAGATGAGGTGAACGATCGGATGGCATCCAGAACTCCCCCCTTTGGCAAGGTGCCGTTGACCCTCAATCGTATGTCGCGGTGCTCGGTTGATGCAGAGACTGCGGCAAATCGGATGAGGCCGGTGGTAAGGAACTCCAGGGCAAGGATGCCGTCAGGGGGGATGCGCCACTCGACCTGCGCCAAGCCGTTCGGGCTGATGCCGATCTCCGGATCAGGCAGTGATCGTTCGGTCGCGAGGAAGCCAACCAGGGCTCTCATGGAATCAATCGCCATGGAGGGTTCCTCGGGATCGTTCCTGGCAAGATCCTGGAGATATCTCAGTCGATCGGCAATCTGCTTCAGGCCGGATTCCTGAAGGAGGAGGAGGATTTCATTCTGCGTGTTGGCGCTGGCAATCATTGTTTCCCACAATTCAATCAATGACGCTGTATTGTCGGAGGCAACCGACCTGATTGTGAATTCCCGTATTTGGAAACCAGTGCTGTGGGCACTGGTCTGCTGGTAAGTCAACCTACAAGGATTAGATTTGAAAAAAGCACCCTCGCGGGCTAGGCGAATCGTAAGAACCGGCGACACCATCGTTTCTACTGTTCGGACATACCTGAAGGCGACATGGACGGCCGGGCCGTTGACGAGGGCCTGCCAATGGTCACCGACCTCGACGCCAGGGTGATGCAGTGCGATTGCCGAGCGCTTCGGCCAGCCGGCTCCCTTTCGAATTTGGCGGGCAACGAACTCAGAAAACCAGCCGGGTATAGTCCTCCCACCGGTGGAAGCCCAACGCAGTGAGGTGCGCGCTGGAGGAGTGCTCCGGGTCTTCCAGGCCGCCGTTGTAGTTGTAGCGGCAGACCGCGAAGGACCACTCGGTCCCCGGGCCCGGGGCTGAATCGAGGCCGAACGCCTTCCAGGGGATGCGGACCTCCACCGCCCACCTGTCCTCGAGCCGCCAGACCCGCCGCAGCGTCCCGCTGGAAGGTGCGATCACCTCCTCCCAGCTGACCTCGCCTGCGGAAAACCGCTCCCGGTCGGGGATGTGGAGGTCCATCAGGTAGCCGTTGGGAGTGACGTGGACCTCCCAGTAGTCGCTGCGCTCCGCCCCCGGCTTGACGAAGAACTCCGCGACGTCCCCGAGGGTCCACATGCGCTGGTTGTCGGCGGTCGCCTGCGAGAAGATGTCGCTGTCGATGAAGCAGGTGTAGAGACTGAGGCCATCCTCCGCGGCCCCGACCACGGCGCTTCCCTTTTCCGCCGGAAAGGCGTCAGGCCCTTCCCAGTACCGGCGCAGGGGCAGCAGGGCGGATTCGCGGTATTTGCCCGGATGCTCGGCGCCGAAGTCTTCGACGTCTCCCGAAACCCCGGGGCAGCGGATCGAGGGGGTTGTCATTTGCTGGGCTCCTTTGACGGAAGGCAGGGTGAGGTCCTCGGCGCGCGCCGCGATAGGGGGGCCCGCCTTAAGTTGGACCACGGTTCGGACCGGGGAACCATGACTGCCGGAACCGCCGTTCAGCAGCCCGGCGATTTCCGCTCTCTCGATTTCTCCGGGTCCGGCTGCCCCGAAGATATGGAACCACATACCGGCAATCAGCATGGTCTCCATCTGCTTCTCCTCGTCTTGACGGCCGCCCTGCGCGGGCGGCAGTTTGGTTTCCGGTCCTGCAACCGGTCTCTCCTGCTCCACAAATTAGCGATTGAAAACGGAAGAAACCCCACCAATCTTCGCCACCGACAGGGTATTCCGGCCTGCATACGGAGCATGGGCCCGCGGATGTCGTTCTACCGGACCTGCGGTGCCCTGCGGACGAGGTTGGCAAAGGAGGCCGCGGACCGACCGCCGGCCGCCGGCAGACATTCCCGAACCAGGTGACGACATGAAGATCAGGAGCATCCGCGCCGTGCAGGCCAGTTTCCCCGAACCTTCCGCCTCCGGCACCGAAAAGAAGGAGTACAGGACGGCGCCCCGTCCCTCCTGGATGGAGAGCGGCCCGGTCGCCAACCCGATGACCCGGTACCCGCGTTACGCCGCTTACCGCCCTTCCTGGACCCCGACCTGGGGCGGCTTCGGCTGCCTCGTCGAGGCCGAGAACGGCAGCTGGGGGTTCGCGACCGCCAGTCACGGGCGCCCGGTGGCTGCGGTCATCGACGACTACCTCGGCCCGCGGCTGCTCGGGGAATCCTGCCTGGCCACGGAGAAATGCTACGACATGATGGTGCGCATGGGGGCGCCCCACGGCGCCGCCGGCCTGCACTCCTACGCGGTCAGCGCCATCGACCTCGCCCTGTGGGACCTCAAGGGAAAGCTGCTGCGGCGTCCGGTGTACGAGCTGCTCGGCGGTCCGGCCCGCGACGAGTTGTTCTGCTACTCGACCGGGGGCGACACCGACTGGTACATGGAGCTCGGCTTCCGGGCGACCAAGCTGCCCTGCCCGTACGGACCGGCCGACGGCCTCGAGGGGTTGAGGAAGAACGTCGAGCTGGTGGCCGGCACCCGCGAGCTGGTCGGCGACGAGGTCGAGCTGATGCTCGACTGCTGGATGGCGTTCGACCTCGAGTACGCCGTCCGCCTCGGGGAGGAGCTGCGTCCCTGCAAGCTCAAGTGGATGGAGGAGGTGCTGCGCTCAGAGGAGCTCGACGCCCACGCCGAGCTGCGCCGGCGGCTGCCCTGGCAGACCCTGGCGACGGGGGAGCACTGGTACACGACGGCGCCGTTCCAGCAGGCGGCGAGCCGCTTCCTCGTCGACATCCTGCAGCCGGACATCAACTGGGTGGGCGGCCTGACCGCGCTCGTCAAGATCTGCGCCATCGCCGAGGCGGCCGGCATCTCCGTCATCCCGCACGGAGGCGGCAACACCCCCTACGGCCAGCACGCCTGCTACGCCATGCCGGCCATCCCGTGGACGGAGTGCTTCGTCGGCTCGGCTCCCGGGGTGCCCCCCGGGCAGGCGGCCCGGATGCCGGGAGCGGCCATCCCGAAGGAGGGGCGGATGAAACCGTCGGACGCCCCCGGCTTCGGTGTCGAGGTCACTCTCGACCAGCTGTCTCCGTTCGACTACGGGTCGTCAGGGCGGTAACCCCTTCGCCGTGTAGGACCGGCGAGGGCAAGAGGCTGCGCGAGGGCCCGACACCAACGCCGCAGCCGCAGACTCCCGGGGTCCGGCCCCCAGGCTATCCCGCAGGGGAGTTCCCTCACCCGATCTCCTCGGCTACCATCAGGATCATCTGCCCCTGCTCGACGCGGGCTCCCCAGGCCTGGGTCACGACGATGCCGCCGGTCCCGGCCCTGACCTCGAACGGCTCCTCGTCGAGGCGCTGGAAATCGTGCAGCAGCCCGACGGTCTGCCCCTCGCTCACGCGCTCCCCGCATTCGAGCAGGGGCTCGTAATGGCCGGGGTACGGGGCCAGTTCGGATGCGCCTCCCCGCACCAGGCGCTGGGTGCCGTCGGCATGGTGGCCGATCGGCTCGATGTCACCCCGGAGCTGGCCGTGGTGGATGGCCGCGGCCAGCACCCCCTG
>JAPOYZ010000057.1 GCA_026706325.1 Candidatus Aminicenantota bacterium | reverse complement strand
AACCGGGTTGCCGCCAATCTTCGGTCTTGTCGGCGTCGTCCTCGGCCACTACGTGTTGGGAGTCCCCATCAGTGCGGCATCGTTCATGGGCTTCTTCGGGCTCAGCGGCGTCACCATCAACGACTCGCTGGTCATGATGGATTTCATCGATCAGCGCCGCCGGGAGGGCGCCGATGTAAAGACTGCAATCATAGATGGCGCCAAGGGACGCTTCCGGCCCATCATCCTGACCTCGGTGACGACCTTTCCCGGCTTCACCCCCCTCATTCTCGAACGGACCATCCAGGCGCAATTCCTGGTCCCCTTCGCCGCGTCCCTCGGGGTCGGGATCATGATTACGACCGGGATCTTGTTGTTGCTTGTGCCGGCGCTGCTGGCCGTCTATTTACGCGCGAATTCCCGTCACCGGGCAGCGGGGGCCGTTCCGGTTCCCTAGCCCGTCCGGTTCCCGCGGCGGTGCCGGCGCGTGCTTTCTTGCAGAGACCGAATTCGTGACTTTAACGACGCGGAGCTTGAGCTTCTTGTTGGGGGCGGCGGTCGGGAACGGATTGATGCCGAGCTTATAGCTTTCCGAAGACACTTCCAGGTTCACGTGGTATGCGATGAGCAGAAGATTGACGGCCATCTGAAGCTCCACCCACGGCCGCCCCAAGCAGACGTGCGTACCCAGGCCAAAGGGAGCGTAGGCGCCCGGCTGCAAATGCTCTACCCGATCCGGAAGGTATCGGTCGATGTCGAATTTCAGCGGATCTTCGAACAAATCGCCGGAGTAGTGCGCCGCAGTCTGGCAGACCAGCAGCCGCGTCCCGGGAGTGAGCTCGAATCCATTGACAATGCAGGGGTTCATGACCGTTCTCAACTGCCACGGAATCACAGGATACAAGCGTCCGGCTTCCAGCAAGAGCCGGTGTGTGACGTCGATGGTTTCGCGAGTGAAGTCCTCCGGCTTCGGTTCACGCCCGTCACCAAAAAGCGCCTCGGCTTCTCGACGGATCCCCGAGTACACATCCGGGTTTCGAACCATGCAATAGACGGCGAAGCCGAGCGCGCTGCCCAGGTAGATACTGGCGACCATCGCCGCGACGAACGGAAAGGTGAGGTCCGTTTCGGGCAGGAACTGCGGGTCGTTTCGATGGAGTTCGAGGATGGCATCGGCAATATCCAGAGGCTTCCCCTTCCTCAGCGCCGACGTGTGCGATGCGATGATCTCCTCTTGGAGTTGAACGACCCTCTGGGCCCCCCGCTTCATCCTGGGCGTGGACAGCATGAATTTCGGCAACAGGCCCTGAACCCCAATGACCAGCGCACGATGTTCGTACTCAAGCAGTTCGTCGACGTAGTGGCTGCAATCCACTCCCATCGTCAGGCTCGAGACCTGACGGCTGACGTGAGTCTGGAAGGTCCCGGTTGCGCGGAAAACGTCGCCTTCGTTCCAGGAGCCGATCGATTGCCGGCAATGGTGGATCAACTCCGGAAGCCGCCGTGCAAGCGTGGCACGGGAATAGGCACCGTGCAGGGACTTGCGCATCTTGAAGTGTTCCGCACCGTCCATGCCCGGAAGGGTTCGGGACGCGCCGAACAAGCGTTCGAGCCCCTCGATGTAGTCCTTCGAGCGCAGGTAGAACCGGCCATGCCTGTTGACCCACTGATTCGTGTCCGGCCCCATCAAGGCGACGACGGGCTGCTTGTTCATCTTGAAGGGAACCCGAACAACCGGTCCGTGCTTCCGGAAGATTTCGTGCATCGCCTTGGCCATATTCCCGGAACGGAAGTCACGCACCCGCAGGAGGTCGACGACCCCGAGCTTCGGTATCGGTTTGCCTTGAAGAACCCGTCGGGTCTTCGGGTTGACGCTGCTCTGTTTCACCGCCTCGGCAACCGACCGCCCCACCAGGTCCAACTTGGCGATCATCTCGATCCGTTTGAGCTTTTCCTCATAGTCTTCGGGCGAAAGCACCAGCTTGAACCCGTCGCAGGTATGCATCAATGCAACGAGAATCGCATCGTGGGGGTCCGGGATGACGTCGGTCAAGACGGCGTCCAGGACTCTTGCCCTGGCTTCCTGACGGATCTTGTTGTCTGACGTCGAATAGCTTCCCGAGCGCGAAACGTCGCGCGAGAGCATCCAGAATCCACCGCTTCGGTACTCAAGAATTCCCCGCTCCACCAAGCGTTCGAGCGTGGCCGTGACGATTTCCTCGGAACGAGCCGCGTTCCTTTCAATCCAGTACTGTGCCTCAAAGAGTTCTTTGGACTCGGCGATTTCCCTGAGCGTCGGATCGAGGAGGTTGTCTCCGGTTGGAGTGGGATCGGTGACATACAACACTTGCAAATCGGTGTCGATGCGGTCCGCCAGCGCGAGATCGGCAATAACCGCGCCCGCCATGACGCAGGAGAAATTCCAGCCTGGAACCATCTCCAGATAACCGCTCCGTTCGTTGAGCATCAGGAGGATCAGCTCTTCGGAAAGACGAATCGGGATCTCGTCGACTTTGGTCATACCCTTCCCATTCAGATCGGTTGCCGCTATGGTAGCGCGTTCGCCCGGCGCCTGGGAGCCAGAGGCGCCAACGGCCATAGCCTTGGACCACCAACTTCATTGTCCTCGTCCGCCCATGTGCCGGCCGGCCGCGACAACGGATGATGCGGTCCCGTCATGGTGACTCCTGGGGGTTGGAATCCTGCTGAACCTGGACCCTCATGCCGTCGACGACCGTGGTCAGTGTGGCCAGAGAGACCAGTTCACCCTCGTTGAGACCGGAATCGATGAGCACTCTCTCCCGTTCCAGGCGCACGACGTTGACGTGGCGGAAACGGAGCTTGGATTCCGGGTCCACGACCAGCACCTGGTCCTCGCCTCGGAGGGCCGCCCGCGGCAAAGCGACGACATCGTGCATCAAACGGCCCTGGATTTCAGCTTCCACGAACATGCCCACGGCAAGAGGGGGACGATCCGGATCGGGCCCCCGGCCATAAGGATCGGCGACCTGAGCAATGGCGTGGATCATCCGAGTCTGAGGATCGATGGTCCCATCGGTCCGCACGATTCTCCCGTTCCAGGAGTGGTTCCGCTGGCCGAACTCGGACCGCAACCGGACGACGGGTTGGCGCTTCTGCGAGGCGTCGCCGCGGTAGCTGAGGGGCAGATCCACATACGCCAGCTCCTCGTCGGGAAGCGGTAGCCGAATCTCCGCATAGTCCACGGAATAGATGGTGGCCATGGGAGTCCCCGGGGTCACGTATTGCCCGATGTCCACATTTTTTCGAAGGACCCGCCCCGCAAACGGAGCGCTGATCCGGGTCTTTCCCAGGTTCCGTTCGGCCTGGGCCAAAGCGGCCTGAGCGGATGACAGCGCGGCCCGGGCCCGGGCGATCTGGGGCACTCGCCGCAACAGGGGACTAGCCTCCCCTTTTCCCAGACTCTGCCACTCCTTCCGGGCGACCTCGGCTTGCGCCTCTTCCGTCTCCAGGGAAAGTTGAGCCTGCGCGATCTGGGCTTCGGCCTGAACCACCTGGAGCTGGTAGTCCGTGGGGTCGATCCTGAGAAGTTCAGCGCCGGCCTCGAAGAAGCCCCCGTCCGCGAGAGAGGGGGAGACTTGCAGGACCCGGCCCGCAATCTCGGGAAACAACGTGGTCTGGGTTCGGGGAGCCACAGTCCCCTGGGACATGACCGTCAGGCGGAGTGTCTGAAGCCGTGCGGGAACGGCCCGGACCACCGGAACCGGCACCTCCGGAGGGCGCGTCTCGACCACGGGCCGATCGTTGAATATCTTCCAGGCCCAAGCCGAGGCAAGGGCCAAAGTCGCCATGGGCAGCAGAATTTTCAGGAGCAGCTTGATCAATTTCCATTCTCTCCGGCAAAAGTCACCGGGAGAAGGGCTCCCGGAGCGCCTGGCGGGGCGCCTGGATCAAATCCGCCCCCCAGCGCCAAGTGGAGATCGATCCGATTTTCCAGCAGGAGACGTTGCAGAGTCAGGATCTGACTCTTGGAATTGAGGATTCGACGATCCGTCTGCAACACCAGCAGCATGTCCCCCAAACCTTGGCGATATCGAAACCGGGCCTGTTCCCGGGCCGTTTCGGCCTCCCTTACGGATTCTTCCAGTTCACGCTGCCGATCCCTCAAGAAACTCTCGACGGACAGGGCCGTCTCAACCTCGCCGAAGGCCTGAAGGACTGCACCGGCGTAAGTCTCCAGGATTTCCTGGGACCGGCCTTGGGCAATATCGACCTGACGTTTGAGGCGTCCTCCTTGAAAGATGGGTTGGACGATATTGCCCAGCAGACTCCATACCGTGTAGTCCCAATTCAAAAGGCTCAACAATCCCTTGGTGGAGGATCCGCCCGCCGTGGTGAGACTCAGCCGGGGATGCAGGGCCGTCTGAGCCTGGACGATCCCAACATCGGAGGCCAGCAGACGCCGTTGCGCCGCGATGAGATCGGGACGGCGAGTCAGGAGCTGGGAGGGGACACCGGCCGGAACGCCAGAGGAGATATCGGGAAGGCTCTCCCGAACCGGCAGCTCCCCGCGCGGATAGCGTCCGGCCAGTAGCTCCACTTGGCGGATGCTGCGGTCCAATAGCTCGCGGCGGAGATGGACGGCAGATTCAGCAGCAGAAATGTCCGATTCGACCAGACTGATTTCCAGAGCCGGCGCGAAACCCGCCTCAAAGCGGTTTCGGAGCCATTTGGAGGTCGCCTCGAAACTGGAAACCATTTCACGCGCCAGAGCCAACTGCAGTTCTGCCTCCGAGCAGGCGAACCAAGCCTTGGCTGTCTGGCCCGCCAACGAATGCCTCGCCGCAGCAAGGTCTGCGGCATGCACGGAGGCGAGAGCACCGGCCAAGATCTCGCCGCTGCGGATTCTTCCCCAGAGATCCGCCTCCCAGTTGATGTCCAACGAGACGCCCAGGTTGGTAAACGTGGCCCGGGGTACCCGGCCCTCGAAACCGGGTATGGGAAAACCGATGAAGTTCTGCCGCTGACGGCGCCCGTTCAAGCTGAGTCCAACCGATGGAATCCGGCCGGCGCCGGCGACCTCGGCCTCGATGAGTGCCGTCTCCAATCGGGCGGAGATGGCCCGAAGTTGAAAACTGTTGCGGAGAGTCTCTTCGATCAATGCATCCAACTGCGGATCTTGAAACTGTTTCCACCAACGGACATCGACCGATCCCTCCTCCGCCGTTGTCGAATTCCACGCCTCTGGAATCGGCAGACTCGGCTGCCTTTCGGGCGGTGCGGCGGTGCGGACGCAGGCGGCTCCCGAAAGCAACATGGCCAGCAAGAGAAAGTGTGTGGATCTCATCAGTAGTTTTCCCTTGATGGAATCGGAGTCCGAAAGCCGGCCGCCAGAAACGAAACCAGTCGGTCGACGACCTCGTCCACCTGGGACGGTTCCGGAACATCCAGAAAGAGGTTCTCCAGATTCTTCCAGTCGGCGATCACGTGAAGCGTATGGGACATGGCCCCGACCATGAAATGGAATCTCCAGAACGCTTCTTCTCCGGACAGATGGGGCAGTCTTGGACCCAACGCGCCGGAAAAACGCTCGATCACTTCAGCGAACTGTCCATACATCATCTCCCGAATCGCTCCATCGGGCGAGTTGAAGGCCCGGGAGAGAAGCTGCATGAAACGCATGCCGCCCCTCTCCGGATCCCGGATCAGTTGTACCGGCGGCCGTACGAATGCCTCCAGGATTTGTTCCAGGGACGGGTCCCCGGCGCCGGCCTGGCAACGGTCCAGGAGCGCCAGACGCTGCCGATTGAGAGGTGACAGACGAAGG
>JAPOYZ010000207.1 GCA_026706325.1 Candidatus Aminicenantota bacterium | reverse complement strand
GCTAGGCCGGGGCGTCCCCGAATTCGCCAAATTGACCCGGCGTCCAGTTCCTGAAGACGGTGGCGGTGGCGACCTCGATGGTCCGAACGCCGAGCTGGAAATCCCGGTAGACCGCAACGTAGCGCCCATGGACCTCGTCCCAGAAGGCCAGATTGGGCGAGTCGAAAGCGCCGTCGGTTATGATGGGGTCATCTCTCATTTCCTTCCAGTGGATCCCATCCGGCGATACGAAGGCGTACAGCTTCCGGCTGTCCGGCCCCACGGCCTTGTAGAGTTCGGAGGCAGGCGCCTCCGGATTCGAGTCCCTGAAGGGAAGGAAGGCCCCCGTGCCTTTTCCCATCCAGACGATGTTGTTGTCCCTGGATCCTTCGTACTCGTACAGCCCCAGCGAAGGCCGGGACCAGTGGATCCCGTCTCGGCTTTCGGCGTAGCACGCGGTGTAGGGATGTTCGGGGATGACCACCTCACCCGGTTCCAAAAGCGACTCCAAGGCGTACCCGGCGTGACTGCTGCCCCGGTAGTACATTCGGTAGAGGTCGCCGTCCTGGAACACGACGGCCGTGCTCCCACTGGTCACTCCCTCCCAGGGCCGGTCGAAGACCATGACCTTTCCGGCGCGCCGGGGGGTGTGGAGCTTGAGTTCCAGACCGTCGAGAGAGTCGATGAGGTAATCGTCGACAA
Organism: Candidatus Aminicenantota bacterium; assembly: GCA_026706325.1. Taxonomy (GTDB): domain Bacteria; phylum Acidobacteriota; class UBA6911; order RPQK01; family JAJDTT01; genus JAJDTT01. The sequence goes on along the minus strand of JAPOYZ010000207.1, from coordinate 5,111 downwards.
AGAGCTCCAGCCGGGAGTCGATATCCCGGACTTCGGAGTCAGCCGTCCGGTCGTGCCGGCCGCCTTCGAGGGCGGGGAGCGAGATCAGGAACAGGACGAGAAACGGGCATGTGAATCGAAATCTCAAGGGGGATACTCCTCAGGGTCTGCCATCGCCGCCGCTGGCGTACAGCTCGAACCGAGCCCGGATCGGGCCGCCGGGATGGTTCTCATGGAAGAGGACCGAAACCGCTCCGGCCGGGTCCTCGCTGCGGTACAGGCGAAGGGTGGCGTTCCAGACTCGCGGCGTTTCCAGGTATTGGGGCATGCCGGTCTTGCTCTTGTGGCGCTCGGCGTCGGTGCCGATGGGGATGGACACAGGGTGCAGATGCACCGTTCCCGCCAGGGGCCATCCGGCGGCGGCGGTCCAATCGTCCGGGTCCACGGGCACACCCCGGAGAGAAACCGGCCCGCCCGATGGGGAGAGGAAGCGCAGCCAGATACTGCCGTCCTCTGCCCGGACCTCCACGTCGAAGGGCCCCTTCGCCAGAACGGTCCCCTCAGCGGTTCGAAGACTTACCGGCAGCCGGACCTTGCCGACGAAGGGAGCGCCGCTTTGGGGCAGGGGACCCGCGGCTGTGGCGGAGATCAGGCCCAGGAACGCGATCGCCCACCACGCATTCTCAGGACGAATGGCCAATGGACCTCCCAGTCAGCTTCCGGTACAGGTCCTCGCCGGCTTCACCTGCTTCGCCGACTCCACTGAGTCGCCGGTCCAGTCCCTGGAAGAAGTAGGTCAGCCGGCGGTGGTCCAGGCCCATCAGTCCCAGCATGGAGGCATGGAGGTCGTTGACGTGCATCTTGTCTTCCACGGCCACGAATCCCAGATCGTCGGTGGCGCCGATGGTCTGGCCGCCGCGGACACCGCCTCCCGCCATCCAGGCGCTGAAGCCGAAGGGATTGTGGTCTCTCCCCTCCTTGCCCTGCATGACCGGAGTCCGGCCGAACTCGCCCGTGGAGATGACCAGAGTGCTCTCCAGCAGGCCCCGCTGTTTGAGGTCTTCCAGCAGAGCGGCCATGGGCTGGTCCGTCTTCCACGAGTTCTTCATGTGGTTCTTGTCGCACTCGCCGTGAGCGTCCCAACCGCCGCTGTAGAGATGCACGAAGCGGACGCCCCGCTCCACCATCCGCCGTGCCAGCAGGCACATGCGGCCGAACTTGCGGGTCTGATCCCGATCCAGCCCGTACATCCGCTTCACATGCTCCGGCTCCCCGGAGAGGTCGATGAGTTCGGGCGCCGCCATCTGCATCCGGAAAGCCAACTCGTAGTTTCGGATTCTGGCCTCCAGGCGGCTGTCTCCGGGACGGGTCTCGAGATGGCTCTGGTTCCAGCCTTCGATCCTCTGGAGCAGGGCGCGCTGCCGGTCCAGGTCCATTCGGGACGGGGGCCTCAGGTTTTGAAATGGCTGGCCCTCGGTGTTGATGAGCGTCCCCTGGTAGATGGCCGGAAGGAAGCCGGTGCTGAAATTGGAAGTGCTGGACCGGAAGATGCTGTCGGTCATCACGATGTAGGAGGGGAGGTTGTCCGTCTCGCTCCCCAGGCCGTACAGGATCCAGGAACCCATGCTGGGACTCCCCAACTGCAGGCTTCCGGTGTGCAGGTAGGTGAGGGCGGGACCGTGGATGAACGACTCGTGGTAACAGGACCGGATGACGGCCATGTCGTCGGCATGCTTGGCGAGCCCTTCGAAGAGATCCGAGATCTCGATGCCGGACCGGCCCCTCTGCTTGAAGGTCCGGCGGCTGGCCATGAGCTTCGACTCGTAGGGGTTGATCTGGGCCAACTCCAGATCGGTGCGGAAACTGGAGGGCAGCGGTTGTCCGTCGTACCGCGCCAGAGCCGGCTTGGGGTCGAAACTGTCCACCTGGCTCAAGCCGCCCTGCATGAACAGGAAGATGACGCTCTTGGCCTGGGCCGGAAAATGGGGTCCCTTGGGAGCCAAGGGCGAGACACGGCCGTCGTTGGAGGCCAGAAGCCGGCCCTCCCGCTCCAAGAGGCCGCCCAGAGCGAGGGAGCCGAAACCGAAGGAGGATGCCTTCAGAAACTCTCGCCTTGTACCGACCTGAACGGCGCCCCGGCAAGTGTTGGAAATCACATTCAACTCCTTGAATGAGTGCTCCTATTGAAGCCCTGCCAACGTGGCAACGTCAACAGGAGGGGGGACATTCCTGTCCCCCACCGGGAAAGTGGACATTCCTGTCCCCTAATTCCGGATCCACGAGCATGCACGTCAATCAACAAAGAGAAACTCATTGAGGTTGAATACGGCCAGACAGAGTTCCGTCAGTCCCTGGGCCTGGTTCCGCTCGATGGTCTTCAACTCCGGTGGAGCGCCCTCGGGCAACTCCTCCCACCGTTCGCCACCGGCAGACGCCAGAGTCTCCAGCGCGTCCCGGGTCTCCTGACCGGTGGGCGGACGCCCCAATGCAGTCCGCCAGGCCCGGTCCACCCACTGGCCCGGATCCGAACCCCCTTCCCGCACCAAGCGTCCGGCAAAGGCCAGGGCCTGCCGGAAGACGGCATCGTTGTTGAGGAGCCAGAGGGACTGGGGGGCCACCGTGGTCACGGAGCGCTCGGGACAACTGACGGCCGGATCGGGAGTATCGAACTTCTCGAACATGGGGAAGACGAAGTTCCGCCGCGAGAGGATGTAGATGCCTCTTCGGCTGTGCTCTGCGGGATCCGCCGGCACGGTCCACGCCCACTTGAGCCGGAAGCCGGCCAGTTCATCCTCCGACAGCGGCGGCACGAAGGGCCGCCCGTACATCCTGGAGTTCAGCGTGCCGGCCACGGCATGAATGCTGTCCCACAGGACCTCGGCCTCGACCCGTCTCCGATTGGCGCGCCAGAGGTAGGCATTTTCCGGGTCGGCGGCGGCATTGCGAGGGTCGTCGAACCGGCTGGTGAGCCGGTAAGCCGAGGATTGGACGATCACCCGGTGCATCGCCTTGAGACTCCAGCCCTGGCGGACGAATTCGGTGGCGAGCCAGTCCAGCAGCTCGGGGTGGGACGGGGGTTGCCCCTGGAGGCCGAAATCGTTGGACGTGGACACGAGCCCCCGCCCGAAGTGCCACTGCCAGAGGCGATTGACCATGACACGGGAAGTCAGCGGATGATCGGGGCGAGTCAGCCACAGGGCCAGTTGTTTCCGGTGACGGGGGCCATGGCCCTGGTTGGTGCGGAAGTCCACCCCTTTCCCCAGGATCCGGGGCAATCCGGCCTCTACCGGCTCCCCCGGACGGTCCAGATCGCCCCGCTCCAGAATGCGGGTCTCGGGGATCAGCTCCCCCTGGATGTGGCCCAGGACCGTGGCCGAGGGCGTGTCGTAAAATCCGTCCCAACGGATGGCGTGGGAGCCGTCCTGGACGGGAATCTCCAATACCTTCTCGGCGATGGCCAGGAGCAGCCGGGACCGTTCCTCCTTCTCTTCCGGCGTCAGGTGGTCCTTGAGCTTGAAGGTATTTCGATTGAAGAAATCCGCCACGGCGTCCTGGACCGGAGCCGCCAGCTTTCGCTCCTCTTCCGTCCGTTCCTTCTCCGGTTTTTCGTAAGCGCGGCGCGCCTCCGGTGAGAAACCCGCCTTCTGTTCCCCGGTCAAACGGCGCCGGACCTTGCCCTCGAACATTTCGTGGGCCCGGCGCCGTTCGTCCAGGGCGATGGTCCGGGGGTAGTGCTCGTTCCGGTGGAACATGCTCATGGCCGTGACCACCGGAAGCGTCACCGGATGGGAGGGCGCGAAGATGGCCTGCATCCGGAAGTAATCCTCTTGGGTGATGGGGTCGAACTTGTGGTCATGACAACGGGCGCAGGCCAGGGTCAGGCCCATGAAGGCCGCTCCCGTCATGTCCACCCAATCGGTCAGGCGCTCGTAACGGAGCTTGGGGGCGTCCAGGGTGGATTCGCCGATGGAAGGCCCGAACCCGTAGAGGCTGGTGGCGACGCGGGCCTCCATGTGGGCCACCTTTTCGGGGCGAATGGCGTAGCTGGTGTCGTAGAGGTCCAGGTTGTCGGGCCAAAGCTCGTCGGCCGCGATCTGTTCCTGGATGAAGCGGTCGTACGGCTTGTCTTCGTTGAAGGATTTGATCACATAGTCCCGGTAGCGCCAGGCGTTGGGATAGTACTCGTCCGTCTCGAACCCGCCGCTGTCGGCGTACCGGACCACGTCGAGCCAGTGCCGGGCCCAGCGCTCGCCGTAGGCGGGCGACTCCAGCAACTGGTCCACCAGCTTTTCGAACGCCTTGGGAGACTCGTCCCGGAGGAAGGACTCCACTTGTTTCGGGGTGGGCGGCAGTCCGATCAGGTCGACGTAGACTCTGCGGACCAGCTCCGGCCGGGTCGCTTCGGGAGCCGGTTTCAGGCCCTGGGCATGGAGCCGGGCCAGCACGAAGTTGTCGATGGGATTGCGCACCCGGTGTGCTGCCTCGAGGACCTGGGGAGGCTCGGGGCGGACCGGTGGGCGAAAGGACCACCAGGCGGGGCTGCCGCCGTCATCGCCGGCAGAGTCGGGCCAGGAAGCCCCGGCCTCGATCCATGCCTTGAGGGTCTCCACGTCCTGGTCGGCGAGCCGTTTCTCTCCAGGAGGCATGGCCAGATCGCCCGCGTGGGCGACGGCCTGGTAGAGCAGGCTGGAATCGGGCCGGCCCGGGTCCACTGCCGGACCGCGGTTGCCACCGCGCAGCATGCCCTCCCGGGACCGGAGATCCAGGCCGGAGGCGCGAATGGAGCCATGGCAACTCAGGCACTCGTGCTTGAGGATCTCGGAGGCCCGATCGGCAGGGCTGGACGCGGGGGAACTCGGCCAGACCGCTCCCCAACCGAGGGTCGCTGCGGCCACGGCCACCCGGAGGCAGCGTCCTGACGAGGCGGAGATGGGGTGCCAATGGGTCACGGCTCGATCCAATCGATTGCCTTGGATCTTAACAGTTCATGGTGAAAGTCGTCACGGCATTCGACCGTCCCTGCATCCCGCCGGACTGTGTTGCGATTCGGGCACATACTCCTGGTATGCGCGCCCATAGCGCCTTGTCCGGCGGGCGCAGGAACGGTCTCGGTGCTCGCGGGACTTTCACCA
>JAPOYZ010000481.1 GCA_026706325.1 Candidatus Aminicenantota bacterium | reverse complement strand
TCCTTCTCGAACTCCAGGGTGACGTCGAAGTCGGACATGGCGCCGCGGCGGAGGACGTCGAGAACCGCTTCCTCGTCCTCCCGCGTGATGACCGGCCACCGGAACAGGTCGCCGGGGTCTCCGGCAAGGGCGGGTTCTCCACCGAAAAGAGCGAGATCGCTACGGCTTGCGCTCATTCAGGAGCCGGCGGCGAGCCGTTTCTCCAGCTGCCGGTCCGTGGGCATGCGGTCATACTCCCAGACATGCATGACCACCCCGTCTTCGATCCAGGCAAGGCGCGGCCAGCCGTGGCCCGCGGTGAGCCGCATCCAGTCCGAAGACGAGATCGTCGCTATGTCGAAGCGAGGTCTCATCTGTCCTACGAACTCCTTGAGCTCGGGCGAGTCCTGGGCGTATTCGTTGAGGCCGATGAGACGCGGAAACCGGCCGGAGGCGGCCCAGCGGTTGAGCTTGGGCACCGCCTTTTTACAGCGTGAACATTTCGGGTTGAACAGCTCGATGAGATAGCTTCCCGAACTTAGGTCGACATCGACTCCCTTGAGCTCCAGTCCCTGCAGAGCCATTCCCGGCTTCAGGTCGGAACCTGCGAGCCGGTCGGCCTGGGGATAGAAGCGCATTCCGGTGACGGCCAGGGCGACGAGGGTCCCGACGCCGGCGATAACCGGGGCACGGGCAAGTCCGGGGCGCGGCCATCGCAGGTTCCCCCGCCACCACCCCAGCAGCAGCAGCCCCAGCATCACCGTGTCCTCGGCCGCGGCCTGGCCGGGAGAGCGCTCCGCCAAAGCGCCGAAGCATCCGCAATCGACGTTGGCTCCGGTCCGCCAGGCGTAAAAGGTCAGCCCCAGGAAAATGGCCATCAGCCCCACCGCCACCGGAAAGACAAACCGCTGCTTCCAGTTGAGCAGCAGCGCCAGTCCGACCGCGACCTCGACCGGGGCCAGGTAGATGGCCGCGGAGCCGAGACTGTGCCAGGCCTGGCGGTCTACGGCGAGCATATCGAGATAGGAGACCACCTCCCAGTAGAAGATGACGGGGTCCCAGGATTTGGCGGCGCCGGCGGTGAGGAACACCAGTCCCATCGCCAGCCGCGCCAGCCCGGCGAGCTTGGAGAGCAGTGAAGCCTCGAGAGGAACCGTCGTCATTTCACCCCTGCCCTGTAAGTGGGTGGTCATGGCATTTTCGTTCTCTGAAGGAGACGGGATGAAGGGGGGAGTCCCGAAGGTCCGGTCCCCTCTTCCACACCCCAACCTAAAGAAAAAAAGCAGCCCGGACTAAAACCCGGAGAATGGCGCGCACGGAGCGGGGGGCCGCCGTCGCCCCGGGAAATCCCGTTGGCCAGGGCTGTCATTCCTGGCGAGGCAGGCGCAAGCAGATCCCGGGAAAAAACCCCTTCACTGAGGAAGGTCCCTTGCCCCTGGGAATCGAGGCTGCAAAAAGAGAGCCCTTCTGGAAACACCGAGGGTGAAGGATCCTCTCGGCGATCCCCCCCAACCTCACCCGGCGGCAAACCGCGCAGCCCACCGGTCCTTCGGGCCCGCGTCTTTCTTCGGGTGGGGTGTTGCCGTGGGTCGGAGCTATCCGCTCCTGACAGATCAGGCGGTTGCCGACCGTGCTGGTGGGTTTCCGGCTGCGGATCCGCTTACCGCGGCGAGGCTGTCAGCGGCGGCCGGTCTCTCGCCGGGGTTTGCGGCCGTAGGTGATCGGTTCCCCTGGCAGGTCCCTCGATGCATCCCGGACCGGCTCACTGGTGGCTTCCTGGAACTCCCTTCCGGAGACCCTGTCGGCAGCCTCGGATTCCGCCGGGGGTCCGGGTTCCCCGGACCGACGCCCACCCGGCCTGGAGCGTTCGTCGCCGCGGTTGACCGGAGCAGCGTCGAGTCCACTCACTTCCCCCACGAACTCCACCGGTATTTCCCGGGAAAGAATCACCTCGCCCCGGGCGTAAAACTCGATCCCGCCCTCTTCGAATGCCCGCTTCGCTTCGATCTCGACGACACACGGCTCCCCGGGCTCGTGACTGCGCGCTTCGGCGACCTCCCTGGTCATGCTCAAATGGAGGTAGGAGCGGTCGACTGGACGAAGTCCTTCCTCAGGCACCTTGCGGCCTGCCTTTACAGTCGTCCCCATGAACAGCTTTTCCGGGGGGTCGATGGGGTCGTCGTCGATCTCCAGGTAGAAACTGTGGCCATACAGTGCCCGGATGTATTCCTCGACGATCTCGAACCGCTTGGGTCTCGAATCTTCGACAAGCCTGCGAATATCCTCCTCGCCCACTTCCGCATATCTCTGCTGCACGGCCTCGGTGACTTCTTCGAGGGGAATGTACCCGTATTCGTCCATGTTGAGTCCGAATTCGTCCGGCCGGTGGCGCAGAATCAGGGACAGCAACTTCGAGATACGGCGCCGATCCACACCCCTCCTGGGTCTCTCTCTTTGCATCTCCACCTGTTTCCTTAGTGCGTTCGACTGTTACCTATGACCACTGGTCGCGATAGGCATCGATTGCCCGGGCGATCTTCCCGTCGGACAACGCCAGGATCTGCGCGGCCAGCATGGCGGCATTCCGGGCGTTGTCGATTCCGACAGTGGCCACCGGAATCCCCGGAGGCATCTGCACGATCGAATAGAGGGAATCCAGACCATTGAGGGCGCCCGATCCAACGGGGACGCCGATCACGGGAAGGGTGGTATGCGCCGCCACGACGCCGGGTAGGGCCGCTGCCAATCCCGCCCCTGCGATCAGCACACGCAGTCCCCTTGCACGAGCCCCGCGGGCGTATTCGGCGGTGCGTTCCGGGTTTCGATGCGCGGAAGAAACCACCATCTCGTACTCGACGCCGAGTTCGCCCAGAAGGTCGGCCCCTTTCTGCATGGTGGGCTCATCCGATTTGCTCCCCATGACGATACCTACTTCGACAGCCATTCACTCCCCTCCCGGGTCCGATGCCGGTCCGCGGCGCACAGGGGTGTTTGGAACCACCGGAAATGGCCGCGCTTGACCTCACTTGTCCGGGCGCAAATGACAAAAGGGGTCAAACCCCTGTCAAGGGGGTTCGTTACCCCGGGGGCGGAACCACCGCCCCCTCGAGAAAGGGGATGTCAGGCCGTTTTGTTGCGCAGAATGGCCGGGTAGTCGAAATCGCGATTCGTTTGACCGTCCTCTTCGGCTCCCTCGCTCGAAGCCTGTGGAAATCCCCCGAACTCCGGCTGAATTGTCTCCAGGGTTCGTTGCGGCCCCCGGGGAACCTGCTTCTCTTCGAGGTTGTCGTAACGGCCCGCCCTTTTGTTGAGATAAAAACCGGTTGCGATGACGGTGACGCGCATTTCGTCCACAAGGTCCTCATCGATTACCGTTCCGAAGATGATGTTGGCCTCATGTCCGGCGGATTCCTGGATTATCGAGGCAGCTTCATTTGCCTCGTAGAGGGTGAGGTTCGAGCTGGAGGTAATGTTGATCAGGGCTCCTCTGGCCCCCTCGATGGAGACGTCCTCGAGCAGGGGACTGCTGATCGCTTTCTTCGCCGCTTCGAGAGAGCGGTTCTCTCCCTTGTGCGAGCCGACCCCGATCATGGCGTCGCCCCCTTCGGTGATGACCGTCTTCACGTCGTTGAAATCGAGGTTTATCATGCCGGGAATGGTGATGAGGTCGGAGATGCCCCGGGTGGCCTGCAACAGAACTTCGTCGGCGCGAAAAAACGCCTCGTCGAGCGAGGTTTCCCGCGAACAGATCGAAAGCAGGCGCTGGTTCTTTATCACTATCAACGTATCGACGTGCTCCTGCATCTCGGAGATCCCGACCCGCGCATTGCTCATGCGGTGCCTCCCCTCGAACTGGAACGGCTCCGTGACTATACCCACGGTCAAGGCCCCCTGCTCCTTGGCGAGTTCGGCAACTACGGGAGCCGCCCCGGTCCCGGTTCCGCCTCCCATGCCGGCGGTTATGAATACGAGATCCGTATCGCTGAGATGTTGGACGACCATGTCGCGGTCCTCTTCGATCGCCTGCCGTCCCGTCTCCGGTTTGGCGCCGGCGCCGAGTCCGCGGGTGATGGAGTCCCCGATGATGAGGCAGTGGTCGGCTTTCGAGACATCCAGATCCTGGCTGTCGGTGTTGATGGCGACGAATTCCACGCCGTGGACTCCCGCCTCAACCATGCGGTTGATGGCGTTGCCCCCCGCCCCTCCTACGCCTACCACCTTGATTTTCGCCTTCTGATCGAAATCGATGATCTTGAACGTCATTTCATCCTCCTTTGAAAGACTGTGAGGGAGGCTGTCGCTGGCGACTTCCCCCTGCGGTTGATTTTCCATTCTTCGATACTCGCCTTCTACAGAAACGTCGCTATCCAATTCTTCATGCGGCCGGCAGCTGCCCCGAACACTCCGGATCCCGTCCCTTCCGGGTGCTGGCTGAAACCACAGCTGTCGGCGTCGGCCGCCATCAACACCAGCCCCAGCACGGCGGCATAGCAAGGGTTCGCAAGGCGCTCGCCGACGCCGGGAAACGCCGCGGGAACCCCCAGCCTCACCGGAATCCCGATCGACCGTTCGGCGAGCTCAACCGCTCCTTCAACGAGCGACCCTCCTCCAGTCAGCACGATTCCCGCGCCAAGGCGATCGCCGTACCCGCTGCCGTCGATCTCGCGCCGGACCATGGCGAAGATCTCTTTCATGCGCGCCTCGATGATGGTCGCGAGATCCCTTTTCGCTACCTCCACCGGTTTCCGTCCGCCCACTCCCTTCAGTTGGACGACGTCGTTCTTGTCGGCGCACTCCGCCAGGGCCATTCCGTAACGGCACTTCATGTCCTCCGCCAGGGGCCAACTGGTGCGCAGGCAGATCGCAATGTCGCTCGTGGCGTTCTGTCCCCCGACGCCGACCACCGAGGTACGGCGGACGGAACCATCGCAATGGATCGCAAGGTCGGTTGTACTGCCTCCAATATCGACGACGCAGACCCCCACATCCTTCTCTTCCTGGCGCAATACCGCCCGGCTGGATGCCAACGGTTCGACGACGATGCCATCCACCTCCATCTCCGTTCGCTCGATGTTCCTGCTGATGTTTCGCACCGAGGTGGCGGCGCCCGTGACGATATGCACCGACGATTCCAGGCGGACCCCCGTCATACCGACGGGATCGCGGATGCCAGCCTGGTCGTCGATTGAGAATTCCTGAGGAAGCACGTGAAGCACCTCGCGGTCGAATGGAATCGCCACGGTCCTGGCAGCCTCCACGACCCGGTCTCGATCCTCTTGTGTGACTTCGGGCCCGCCGTCGCCCACGGCGATGGAGCCCCGGCTGTCGAAACCGCGAATGTGTTCACCCGAGATGCTTGCAAGCACTGCCTCGATTTCAATACCTGCCATCAATTCGGCCTGGTGCACGGCCCCCCTTACCGCCTGCACAGTCTTTTCCGCGTCGACGACAGCGCCCCTGCGCAAGCCATCGGAAGATCTGTGCCCGTACCCGATGATCTCGATGCCTTCCGCTCCGAGCTCCGCGATTGCAACGCAGATTTTCGTCGTCCCGAGATCCAGTCCAACCACCGTGTCCCCGCGGCGCATCGCTCAACCTCCCCTCTGTCGACGGCCCCTGGCAGCCGAGACCGGACGCGACCCGACGACGACCTGACCCTCGTAACGCAGGTCGACGTACGCGGGGGGGGAACTCCTCTTTCCGTAAATCCGATTCATCATTCCCTTCAGGAGCCCCATGTGCCTGGCGGCCTCGGTTGCGGGTACCCTCACCTCGAGCCCGTCAGCCACCATCTGCAGTGCCAGTGCCCCGTCCGACAACGGCTCGATGGTGGAA
>JAPOYZ010000506.1 GCA_026706325.1 Candidatus Aminicenantota bacterium | reverse complement strand
AAGCTCGCTCACTGCCGCCGGGTTTGATCTCGGCGCACGCTCCTTCTTCAACTGGATGGGAGTCACCTACTACCTCACCCGGGACTCCATTCTCGAGAATCTGGATCGGTTGGCGGAGATCGCAAGTTCGGGGTCGGAGATCGTCTTCGACTACCTGATCGCGGCCGAGTGCGTGCCGCCGGAAGACCGCGATCTCTTTTCCCGGCTGATGGCGTTCGTGGAGAAACGGGGCGAGCCCATGATTTCGCGTTTCGATCCGGCCCGCGTGGGCGCCATCCTGAACCCGCGCAACCATTGGGAGATCGTCGGCAACGACTCGCCGACGGATCACCACCGCAAGTATCTGGAAGGACGAACCGATCTTCCGCCCCTGGCCCCCATCACCTGGTGCCTTCACCTGAGAAGGAGTGCCGCCGGCCCGAAGCCGGCGTGAGAAGGGGAAGACACTCCTCACCCTCAGGCTACCGCAAGTGGGCGATCTCGATTCCGCCCCATTGTTGCTTGAGGTACTCCGCCACCAGCCGGCGATGGCAATGGTGTGGTCGGTCCTCGCTGCACAGGAGGCAACCGTCGCTCAGAACATCCTTCGGCGTCGTCGCTTCGATTCTCCGTTCGCGCATCAGGGCGATGAAATGCCTCTCAAATGTGTCCCAACGAATGGTCCTTTTTCGATACGCGCTCAACAGCTCCCTCGTTGGGGCGAGGCGGGGCAGATGAACGTAGTCCATCCCGCAAATCTCGCTAAGAAAGTAAGCCAGGTCGTTTTTCTTGGCGAAGCCCGCCAGTTGGGAGGTATTGTTGATCCGCACGTCTACGATTCGCTGGGCACCCGACTTGCGCAACAGGTGAAAGAAATGCTTGGCGGATTTCTTTGTGAATCCGATGGTGGACAACTTCATTGCATTGACTCTGCGAAAGTGGCGGCCAGACTCCTGTCCCTGAAGCCAATGCGCCTCACTTGGCGTTCAACGGCCTCGGCGATCATCACATCCTTGGGAGGTTCAGTCTGGCGAATCAGAGGGCCCTCGCGCGGAAGTACGAGTTCGATCAGACGAGTCATTGCTTGGTCGTGTGACTCCAGGCTGCCGTCCGCGTGAATGTGGTCGACCTCGACGCTCCGATGGTCAAGTTCGCAGGCGACGAGCAGCGTCCGGTGGCATTCGAGCGGCTCCTTCTCCGCGCACATAAGCGCTATGCGGTGCCTGGCGGCTCCGTCAACGACGCGTGCAAGTCCACGTTTGAACGTCTCGGTTGCGGCGACTCGATCAAAAACGATACGCCCCTCTTCGTCGTAACACTCGAAGTTGTCGGACCGGCCCCCCAACTCTCGTCCCAAATATACGTATCGGATACCTTTTTCCTTGAGGGAGGCGGCGAACGGTTCTCGATTGAATTGCGGATTGAAGCGGCTGTACGGTGCCGAGCGGACGTCAGCCAGGACATCTATCCGGTGTTGCCGCAACAGCTCGACGAAGACCCCGATCTCGTGGTTCGAATGGCCGATGGTCAAGACCTTGCCGTGATTCTTGTGCATCGAACTGCGGTCAATCGACCTCGAAAATAGTCGCCACCAGCTTGTAGCAGGAGTCCTCGTACGGCTCTCCCAAACTGATGGTGATGTAGCATTCTGCGAGTTCATAGGTGCCGTCCAATTTCGAAAGATACTTTCTCTCGTACCTGGGATCGGTCACCCAGAGCGCATACTTTGTCTCCGCGTGCCGGAAACGACCCTGAACACGCCGCTTGTTGTTTCCGAAGGCCTCGCCGGGCCGGCACACAACAAGCTGCAAGCGATCAGTACGGATAAACCGCAATGAATCGGTTACTGACGCGATCGCCGCGAAGGGGATCTTGTCGTTCCGGCCCTTGAACGTACTGTATCCGTCGATCCAGAGTGGGGCAGCAGGATCTACGAACGTTGGCAAATCGAACGGCGTAAGGCGGCCCACTTTCTCCCAGTAGTACTTGGGATCGAGCAACCAGTTCTCAGTCTGATGGTCCTGCGGCCGATGTTCCAGCACTGGAATATCGATAATGTCCAAAACCTGCGGATCGCTGCCGTCAATGTACTGCCGCTCGTACTCGGACACCCCCTGACTCTTGCGATTGCTCACCGGTCGAACCCAGGCGCCGGCTCTGCGACCCCCGATCCACTCCCGGCCGGCGACGCACCGCTCCGCCAGTTTCCGGGAGTTCGCCAGACACACGACCCGTTTCACAGGCATAGCGGATCCCGTCCAACCGGCTACGGGGCCGCCCAGATCACGAGCTGCAGCTCACTGTCGTCTATCAGCCTGTACTCCGGGAGGCGACCGGACAGTTTCTTACATTCTTGCATGATGATCGGCACGCCGTCTCCCCGCCGGTCCATCAGATTCACACGGCCAAGGCCGGTCGGCGCCGGACAGCGCGCCAGCAGTGAAACGATCAGCTCGTTCCGGCTGGCTTGGCGCAAGTGCAGGCTGTCTGTGGTGAGGGTGTTTACCAGACCGCCGGGGACGTATAGTTCAATGCGATTCCCGAACAGGTGCAATCGTACTCGCGCCCCAGCCACCGAGTAATCCCGGTGCGCCACCGCGTTAACCAACGCCTCGAACACCGCCGGCTCGCTGAACTGCGGGCGATCCACACGCGCGGTCACCTTTGACGCACGCACCAGCATGTTCCGGCGCATGAAGTGCAGTGCTTCGGTGACCTGGACGTCGAGCGTCCCACCGATATCCCGGGCGTCAGTCTGATAGTCGATGTCGGTGCGCTCCCCGGCGTAGCTGACCGCTTGCACGTATGCGTGAGGCAACCACGTTCGTGGTTCGCGCGTGCACAGCAGGACACCGGCGAGCGTGATCCGCGCCCGCCCCTCATCGTCGTCGGCCACAAGGCGAAGCTTTCGCGCCGCGGTCTCCGTGACGCCGTCCTCATCGGGTTCTCCCCGAAGGAATCGTCGCGTCAGCGCATAGTCCAGATCACCCGTCGCGGTGCCCGGCACAATGGACTCGTCGAACCGGATCATTCGAGTCTGGCTACGTTCCTGAAAGAGTCGCGCCAGAACCTCCGGAGCCATTTCCCGCTTCGAGCTGCCGATCCGGCGGAAATAGCCGCCAGGACTCTTGTGCACGAACAGGCTGCGGGCAAGGTCCAAGAGAACGACCGGCACCAACTGACCATCCGCGCCCGCCAGTTCCAATTTGTGAATGTCGGCATCGAGCGCCGGCTTCACCAAGTCATTGCAGATTTCCCGCGCCCAGCCTTCGACGGCATCCAGATCCTGGAGCGGAATACCAAGAATCTCATGGGTTTTGTCGTCTACACCCAGGATCACGGTGCCGCCTCTGGCGTTGGCCAGGGCGGCCAACTCGTCCGCCATGGAATTGCGGTTCGGTTCCGATACGCGACCGCCAGCCACTACTACACGCTTGAACTCCAGAGTCGAGTCCTCGCCGAGCCGGATCCTACGGACAAGTTCCGGGATCTTCATTCCACTTCTCAATTTATCAGGTCCAAAATGTTTGTGAGTCCGTGTGGGCCACCATTGCTGCGGCGCCCAATGTTCCTTTTCTGTGTTGCGAAGACGCTCATTTTCTTTTCGCTATCCACCCCATTTCTCCGATCACGATGGAACCTCGGGACGGCTTCGGCATCCAGGCAGGATTATCGATCTTCAGAATCCAGATTCCCTTCTCGCCATTCTTGATACCAACGCCGTCTTGATTACAAATCACGAAGATCCGGCCCGATCTGCCGGCGCAACGCCTCGATTTCCCCTTGGCAAGAAGCCAACTGGGCTTTCAATTCCTGCAACCCGGCCTGGAGCCGCTCCACCCACTGAGGTTCCCCGGCCGGCAATTCCGGGGTCCCGTCCACCTCCCGGATCGTCTCCTGGTGATGCCCTCTTGGCGGCCCGACGTAAAATTCAAGTTCCAGCGCCCGGCAGATTTCAGCCAGGCGTTCGCTTCCGGGTTCCCGGCCGCGGAGGACCGATCGGATGGCGTTCTGAGGTAGCCCCGCGTCCACTGCTGCCCGGTAGGCATTGGTTCCGCGGCGTTCCAATTCCCGGCGAATGACGGCTGCGATCTTCGATATCTGCATTCCGTGACGATACCGAGAGACGTTTTTACTATCAATAGTAAAATTCTACTCCAATTTGTCCATTGATAGATAAATTCCAATATCGTGAATCTGTTGGAGGCGACTTTGATGGGGCCAGGCCCCTCAGCGGTGGAGATCGACGACCTGCTCTACGACGAGCGCGGATTGCCCAAGTGATCGTTGACAGCTCGGCAGTGGTCGCAATTCTGAATCGGGAGCCGGATGCCGAATCAAGGGAGGGGATTTCATACACACCGATATCGAGCCTGCGTGATCAAGCCGGGAATATGCGTCTTGCCGATCAAGGTAAACGCTCCAATCTCGTAGCGACGATTACCAGGACCGGTTGTCAGTCCACTCAAGTCTCCGCCAGGGTCTGCTCCATGGCCCGGCGCAGCCGCACTGCCTCCAGGCCGGGATCGACCTCCACGTCGGACCAGCTCAGGGAGCGGCCCGCCGGAATATCCCGCCGCAGCCGGACGCCGTGGGCGAGGCCGATGGGAAGGCCGTGCGACGCCACGCTGTCGGCGGCGGTCATAAGCCTTCCCCACACGGTGTAACCGCCCTCGCCGTCCAGGACCTCCCCCTGCCGGAGATCCCGCTTGGCCACCGCCACCACGTCCCCCGCGAAACGGGTCGGGCAGCCGGTGGCCTCGCCGCGCAACACGGCGGACAGAATGGAGATGCCCAGCTCCAGCCCGATCAGGTGAAAGGGCTTGTAGTGGGCAGCATACCCACCCGATGCGTTGGAACTCAGGCCGTATTGCGAGAAGCAAGCGGCGGTATAATCGTTGGGCGCCTCGACCACGACGTAGACTCCCCAGCGCAAATCCCGTTCCACTGCGCTGCCATCCCGGTTCAGAGATGAAACCACCTCCACCTGGCCCCGGTGGTGCAGTCGTCCGCCGGATTCCCGGGGACAGAGCACCTGGGCGAGCTCGTCCACTCCACAGGGCGGAAAGGTCAGCCCGTCGGGAGCCGGGGTCAGCCCTGTGGCATTGGCCACCGCCGCCATCTCGATGGCCGACTTGGTCCCGTCCAGGAACGAATTGAACATCCGGGGATTCATGCGGGCGGCCCGGGCCGCCTCGGCGGTGAGGCCGTAATGGTCCCAGACCGTCTCCGGAGTCGATGCGTGGAAGGAGGGGAGGTACCGGGTTCCCTTTCCGGCGGCGGCCACCCGGAAGCCGCAGGCTCGCGCCCAATCCACCATCTCGCAGATCAGAGCCGGCTGGTCGCCGTAGGCCATGGAATAGACCACGCCCGCGGACTCCGCTTCCCGGGCCAGCACCAGGCCGGCCAGCACGTCAGCCTCGACGTTGACCATGACGACGTGCTTCCCCGCTCGAATGGCGCTGCGGGCGTGGGCGAGCCCGGCCAGGGGCTGTCCGGTGGCTTCCACCACCACATCGACGTCATCGGCGGCGGCCAGCTCCAGCCCGTCGCGGACGATGCGTGTGCGGTCCGCCAACTCCCGGCCCCAGCCTACGGCCAGACAGGTCCGGCGCGCCCGGTCCGGGTCGAGATCCGCAATGACCGGAACCGCCAGACCGCGGGTCGACGGCACCTGGGACAGGAACATGGAACCGAACTTGCCGGCGCCGATGAGACCCGCACGCACCGGCCCCCGGCTATCGAGCCGCCTTTGAAGCAGTTGGTGCAGATTCATGGCCGCTCCCTTGCCGTGCCGCCCGGCAGGAGCCGGGACGGGACCGCGGATTACGGAGAGCCGGG
>JAPOYZ010000099.1 GCA_026706325.1 Candidatus Aminicenantota bacterium | reverse complement strand
CATGACCGGTCTGCGGCCCATCGTCGAGATCATGTTCGGCGACTTTCTGCCGCTCGCCTCCGATCAGATCGTCAACCAGGCGGCCAAGACCTATTACATGTCGGGCGGGATGACCAGCGTCCCCATGGTCTTCCTCACCTCCATGGGAGCCGGGCGCCGTTTGGCGGCCCAGCACTCTCAGAGCCTGCAAGCCTGGTTCGCCCATATCCCCGGGTTGAAGGTGGTGCTTCCCTCCAGTCCTTACGACGCCAAAGGGCTCATGAAGACTGCCATCCGGGACGAAAACCCAGTGATCTTCCTGCAGGACAAGGTGGACATCTACCAGAAGGGTCCGGTCCCCGATCCTTCCCACGAGTACACCATCCCCTTTGGTCGCGCCGACGTGAAGCGGATGGGAGATGATCTGACCCTCGTCGCCACCTCCAGCATGGTCCGCCAAGCCTTGGATGCTGCGTCCGAACTGGCGGAGGAGGGAATCGAGTCGGAGGTCATCGACCCGCGAACCCTGGCGCCGTTGGACGAAGAGACGCTGCTGGACTCGGTCCGAAAGACGGGACGGTGCCTGGTGATCGACGAGGGTTACCAGCGCTACGGGGCGGGAGCCGAGATCGCGGCTCTGGTCGGCGAAAATCTGTTTTTCGACCTGGAGGCTCCGGTTCGGAGGCTGGGCGCCATGGACGTCCCCGTTCCGTTCTCACCGACGCTGGAGGATCTGACCATTCCCGGCAAGGAGCAGGTCGTCGAGATCGCCCGCCAGATGTTCGAAGACTAATTCTCTACGTTCCATCCCAGCCGGAGAAGCAACGTGGCCACTGAAGTCATCATGCCTGCGCTGGAGATGTCCCAGGAGCAGGGCGTCCTGGTGCGTTGGCTCAAGTCCGAAGGGGAGTTCGTGGCCCGGGGCGAGCCCCTGATGGAGATCGAGACCGACAAGGCGGTCATGGAAATCGAGGCCTCCGCTTCGGGTACCCTGTCCAACGTCACGGCCCGGGAGGGGGACGAGGTCCCGGTGGGGCAGGGGATCGCCTGGCTCCTGAACGAAGGTGAAGCGGCCCCCCCGCCGGCCGTCGGTGCGCCCAGGCCGCAGCGACCCTCCGCTCGCCCCGGAACCGCCCGTCGAGAACGCGCAACCAAGACTCCAGCCCGGTCAACGGCCCGCCGGGGAAGGGTGCGGGCAACCCCTCGAGCCAGAAAGCTGGCCCGGAGGTTGGGCATCGACTTGGCCGCCGTCACCGGAACCGGCCCCAAGGGCGCCATCCTGCCCCGGGATCTGGAGGCGCACCAGACAGCTTCCAAGAAGGACGCCGTCGCGGAATCGGAGTATCGCGTCGTTCCCATCAAGGGAACACGGCGCTCCATCGCCCGGCGCACGAGCGAAAGCTACCGGAACGCACCCCACATCACCCTCACCCTCTCTCTGGACGTGTCCGAACTGCAGGCCAGGACGACTCCGCAACGCCGGCTCACGCCCTGCCTGCTGAAAGCGGTGGCCGGCTCGCTCATGAAGCACCCCCGGCTCAACGCCCACTTGGTGGAGGAGGAGATCCGCGAGTTCGCGTCAGTCCATTTGGGCGTGGCCGTCTCTCTGGAAGACGGCCTCGTGGTTCCCGTGCTCCGGAGCGTGGAGCGGAAGGAAATCGAACGGATCCAGACGGAACTGGCGGATCTGGCCCATCGATCCCGAAAACGGACGCTCCAGCCCGAGGAGATGAAGGGAAGCACTTTCTCGGTCTCCAACCTGGGCATGTACGGCATCGAGCAGTTCACCTCCATCCTGAATCCGCCTGAGGTCGGGATCCTCTCGGTGGGGACGGTCCGCCCCGTGCCGGTGGTGGTAGACGGGAAGGTCTCCGTCCGCTCCAGGTTGCAGGTGACCCTGAACGCCGATCACCGGGCGGTGGATGGCGCGGTTGCGGCCCAGTTTCTGCAGACCCTCAAGGAATCCGTCGAATCCGCCGGCGAGGCGGTGTCCTGAGGCCAACTTTGCGGAGGTCGGCTCTGCAGTTCGTTTTTCTGATCCTGCTCACAAACGCCGGAATCCTCACCGGATTCTCCCGGTCGGGAGGCGGCGCAGACGGGATTTTCTCCGACGAAACGGAAAAGGCGGGCCTCGACTTCGTCCATTTCAACGGTATGTCGGGCAAGTTCTACTACTGCGAGATGGTGGGCGGAGGCGGCGCCCTGTTCGATTACGACAGCGACGGCGACCTGGACCTCTATGTGATCCAGGGGCACATGTTGGGAGAGGGTGATCCGTCCGGCGGCACCGGCGTTTCCCGGGCCGGGACGGCTCCTATGGACCGGCTTTACCGGAACGATCTGCTGGTGCAGCCGGATGGAACCCGCCGGGTCCGCTTTACCGACGTCACCGCCTCCAGCGGGATTCGGTCACTCGGTTACGGAATGGGGGTGGCCACAGCGGACTTTGACAACGACGGCTGGGTCGACCTCTACGTCATGAACTTCGGCCCCAATCAGATGTTTCGAAACCGTGGGGACGGCACATTCGAAGACGTCACCGCGAAAACCGGCACCGGCGACGGGAGATGGGGGGTGAGTGCGGCGTTTCTGGACTACGACCGGGACGGTTGGCTCGACCTCTTCCTGGGGAACTACGTCGATTTCAGATTCTCCAACCAGAAGCTCTGCCATGCTCCCAGCGGAGCCGTCGACTACTGCGGTCCCCTGGGTTATGAGCCGGTGCCCAATCGCCTCTATCGAAACCGGCGGGACGGAAGCTTCGAGGACGTGTCGGCCAGGAGCCGGATCTCAAGGGAGTACCACGGGGCGTTGGGCGTGGTGGCGGCCGACTTGAACGCCGACGGATGGCCGGACGTCTACGTGGCCAACGACCAGAGGCCCAACGACCTCTGGATCAATCAGAAGGACGGGACCTTCATGAACGAGTCCCTACTGGCCGGAGCCGCCTTCAACCGGGACGGAATGGCCGAGTCCAGCATGGGAGTCGACGCGGCGGATTTCGACAACGACGGTGACGAAGACCTCTTCATGACCCATCTCAAGAGCGAGAAGAACACCCTCTACACCAATGACGGCACCGGTTTTTTCAAGGACGGGTCGCTGGAAGCCAATCTGGCCGTCTCCAGCCTGCCGTTCACGGCGTTCGGCACGCGGTTCTTCGACTACGACAACGATGGTTGGCTGGACCTGTTCGCCGCCAACGGGGAAGTCAGGACCATCGAGGCCCTGGCGAGGCGGGGCGACCCGTATCCCTTGCACCAGCCGAACCAGCTCTTTCGCAATCTGGGCGACGGCCGGTTCCGGGAAGTAACCAGCCAGGCAGGACCGGTGTTCCGGCTCTCGGAAGTGAGCCGCGGCGCGGCGTTCGGGGACGTGGACAACGACGGAGACACCGACGTGGTGCTCTTCAACAACAACGGACGCACCCGGTTGCTGGTCAACCGCGCCGGAACGGAAAATCGCTGGTTGGGCCTGCGTCTGGTGGGACGAAAGAGCAATCGGGATGCACTGGGAGCCTGGGTCGGAGTGTTCCGCGAAGGAGGGCCGACCCTCTGGCGCCGGGTCCGGACCGACGGCAGCTATGCCTCATCCAACGATCCCCGAATCCTCGTGGGATTGGGCGATTCCGCCAAAGTGATCCGAGTCCGGGCTCGCTGGCCCAGCGGTCTCGTGGAGGAGTGGACCGGCATCGAAGCAGGCCGCTACGTCACGCTTGACGAAGGAAGCGGGGAAGAATCGAACGTTACAAGATAGGAGAGAAACCACAAGGACACTCACAGGAAGGAAATCGAATTAAATCAGCCGGACTTATCCCCCTCTCACCCGCCAATTTCTTGCCTTGAATCCCTACCTGAAATTGCAAATTAACAGGTGCATTGCGACTAATGTCATAAACTCAGGATGCCAGGGACAGGCGCAGTCCAGGGACACTTCAGCCTCTGGCCGGCCGGTGTTTTGGAAAACAATAAACAGTCCAAACTACTACAAAATAAGGAGAATTTCCATTGGGGAAAAGTGAGGGGGAAAACCTTGTCCGAAAGGGGACTTCTGGTGTATGGTGGAGCCGTGGGTGAGCCCGCCGGGTGCTGCAACACCCTGCGGGCTCTAAACTTACTCGTCCTATGCTGGAGGAAGAGCCAGCCTGAGTCTTATTCTACTCGACCCGGAATCCGGTTTCAGTCCAGCATAGGGCGTCCTCTCGAATATGGTGTCAGGAAAAGTGCCCGTTTGTCTCCGATTCGCGGCGTCATCTTCAAGATCGACTGCCGGGGGGGTCGGGAACCTGCACTGGAGGTGGCCTTTACGGGCTCCTCACGGTGTCACTCCTTCTGCAAGAAGCCGGCGGCGAATCGATTAGTTCGGCGCCGGTAACACCGACGGACCAGATCCACACACAACCTGCAGGAATGACGCCGGCTGAATCGGGCCGGAGACGTTGTTTGAGTCGACAGGACGCTGAATTGACAGTAGGGATTACGGCAATGTCGGAGAATCGAATGTTGTTCGGCTTGGATGACATCCAGGCCATCCGCTTGGTCTGCCTCAGTTGCAACGAAGAGATCCTCTTCCCGAAACACATTCCGGCAAGAGATCATTGTCCCTACTGCGACGTCAGGTTAGACGCGAGAGGCCTGGAACCGGTCACCGAGTTGAATCTGGCGCGGATCATCCGGCAACTCACTCAGGATCCAAGCGGGCTCCTGGACATCCGATTCGAGGTCATGGATCCGTGATCCGGTGCGGCAACTCGATAAGATGGTGGTCCACGGATTGACAGGGGCAGTATGGGGCTATTGCATGGAAGGCCAACGAAGACGAACAGGAGCCGAGAGGAGGAAGCATGATCGGGAACTCGATCTCACAGAGCCGGCGCGGGACCGTGGCCGGGTGGACCATACTCCTCCTCGGAGGGAGCTTGACGGCTCAGGAAGAAGCCTCGACGCCGTACCAGTGGACCAACAGCCTCGGAATGGAGTTCGTACGGGTGCCGGCCGGCGAATTCCGGATGGGGTCGGAGAGAGGGTTTGCGGACGATGACGAAAAACCGGTGACCCGGGTGAAGATCAGCCGGGGGTTTTATCTGGGGAAATACGAGGTGACTCAGGGTCAGTGGGAAGCAGTGATGGGTTCGAATCCCTCGGATTTCAAGAACTGCGGTCGAGATTGCCCGGTGGAGAGTGTTTCGTGGGACGACGTGCAACGGTTCGTCAGCAAGCTGAACGGCATGGAGGGAAGAACGCGGTACCGGTTGCCGACGGAGGCCGAGTGGGAATACGCGGCGCGGGCGGGAACTTGGATGGACACGCCTGCAGGAGACTTGGATTTATTGGGGCAAAACAACGTGCCCATGTTGGACACGATTGCGTGGTACGGCGGCAACAGCGGAGTGAGGTACGAGGGCGGGGTTGATTGTTCGGACTGGAATGAAACGCAGTACCTTTCTACGCGGTGCGGGACTCATCCGGTGGGGAAGAAAGCTGCGAATGATTTCGGGCTGCACGACATGCTGGGGAACGTGTGGGAGTGGGTCGAGGACCGGTACGGGGAGTACCCAGGTGGCAGTCTCACAGATCCCAAGGGTCCTGCGACGGGCTCCCTTCGGGTCCGCCGGGGGGGAGGATGGAGCCATGACGCTCTCGGCAGCCGGTCGGCGTATCGCGCCGGCGTCGCCCCCGGCAACCGCTACCACTACCTGGGTTTCCGCCTCCTGAGGGTCGAATGATCCGTCCCTGCCGCGCCGCGAGGCCGACACGGCATCGCCGGCGGGCCTGTCCGGTTCGGATGGGGCAGGAGATTCCCAACGCAGGGTTGACAGCCCGTGGCAAAAGTCATCACGGCATTCGACCGTCCCTGCACAGGCGCGGACTGCGTT
>JAPOYZ010000003.1 GCA_026706325.1 Candidatus Aminicenantota bacterium | reverse complement strand
GAAGGTCGATCAGATGGTGCACTCCCCTTGGGTCTACCGGCAACTGCGGCGTTTCCGGGCCGGCATCGAAGGCTGCACCCCGTGGCTCAAGCGAGTCTTCAGTCTCGGACGCTGCACGTGGAAGGAGTGGGCCCACTTCCAGCAGTACGTCTACCTCTCGATCACCAGCTTCAATTTGCTGGTTCTGGCCCGCCTGCTGTTGTAATCGCGGCTGAGGATCGATCTCCGACGTCCTCCCAGGGACCCGTGTCTTTAAAATCTGGAATCCGCTCTCAACATACTGGAATTTTCAACTGCCGGCCTACGTCGAGCCCGAGGCTCAAATGGATCACGTTTTCGAAGGTTGGGTTCGTTCCTCAGGAGAGGTTCAACATTGAAAAAGGCAAGGATGTAGCCGTGGTATCGGGAACATCGCATCTCCGGACGGCGCAGTCGTGGGAGTCAGTGAGTCAACGGCCGGTTGGTTTGAATTGTCCGGCCCGGAGCAAGTCACGCGGATGATCTACGAAGCTAGGAGAGCCCGCTCCAGGCAACCACCCGTTTTGTAAAGCCATGCACCCTGCCGTGGACAGGAAGTGGATCATCGCCTGCCTGCACAGGCAGGAATGTCTGTGGCCTACACATTCTCCATGATTCAATCATTCTCGGATGAGGACACTGAAGAGCTTTTCGAGTGGGAAACCAATCGCCGGTTCGCCACCATATCGCGAGTCGCTCTACGAAAACTGATCCAGATGAATCACGCCCGAGAGCTATGGGATCTTGCCGTCCCGCCCGGCAACCGGCTCGAAGCTCTCAAGGGTCGTCTCTCAGGTTTCCATTCCATCCGCGTCAACAAGCGTTGGCGCATTGTTTTCAGATGGACCGATGCCGGACCGGAGCAGGTTGCGATCATGGATTACCATTGAATAACTCCCCATAACGTTATAGGATATATGGATGCAAGAACACATCACGCCCGGAGAGATTTTGCTGGAGGATTACCTCAAACCAATGGGAATTTCACAGAATGCCATGGCCCGCGCCATCGGTGTCTCTCCGAGAGCGATTAACGAGATCGTCCTCGGCCGGCGGTCGATCACTCCGCCCATGTCGATTCGTTTTGGCGCCTTCTTCGGTCAGTCGGACAAGTTCTGGCATGGCATCCAGGTCGAGTGTGACTTCCGCAAGCTGATGGGGGAAAGGAACCAGCTGATTGCCGGCATTCAACCGGCTACGGCGGTCGCATCCCGGGACGAAGGTCGCCGAGGCGCTCGACCCCATGCTCCATTCTGATGAACGGTAACCCCGGGCAAACACAACGGCCCCGGCCAAAACCGTTGCTTCCAACGCATTGACGTTTCGACCTGCGCGGCTCCCGCCCGCCGGTCGTGGACCCGGAGCCAGACGTCCAGGCGCGTCAGGATGCGTCAGCGTAGGTGATCTCCAAAAAAATCTGGTGGACCACGACCGGATCCTGGTCGCGCTGGATGACATTCTTGACGCGGCCGAAGGCCTGCTTCAGGAACTCGGCCGGATCCGCGTTGGGCGGACCGATCAGACCCGCAAACGGGCCGGCGGCGGGGATGTTTGAGATCAGGCCCACCTCGTTCATGCCGCTACGCGCCACACCCGCGGGAACCTGGAAGTGGAACCAGTCCCCTTCCCTTTCGGCCTTGGGCAGCAGCGTGTGGTTGAGACGTGCCCAGAGAATGGTTCGCTTCCCCGCCTTGGCCGTGTAGACGCTCAGGCGCGCGCTGGCCTTCTCGTCTTCCGCCGCGGGTCCCAGATGGAGCCGCAGCTTCCGCTCCACCCGGTCCAGCACGATGGGCAACAGCGCCGGCTCCGAGCCGTGATAGAAGGGCCCGCCGCTATGCGCCGTCGGGTTGAGGGCATATACCTTGTCCTTCCCGGCCATGGTCTCCGGCGCTCCCAACTCGCTCAGCACCCCTGTGAACTCCTCCTCGGTCAGCCGCTGCGTCGGCTCGTGCCTGAAGTTGAACAGGTAGATGCCGTCGGCGCCCTGGTCCAGGTAGTAGTCGGCGTAGGCCCGCATCCCCTGGCGAAACGAGGGTTTTTCCCGCAACGTCTCCCAGGCCCCGGCGCGCATGGTGTTGGGATTGATGGACGGATAGACCTGCACGCCCGTCTCGCCGGCCAGGCGCACCCACTGGCCGATGGCCAACTGGTCGGGCATGTATCCCAGGCCCACCAGCAGCACGTCCACCAGACCCTCCCGGGCCCACGCCTCCACGTCCAGACCGATCTCCAGGTTGGTCTCCAGCGAATCCATCACGTGGACCGCCAGGGTGTAGGGCCGGCCCCGCTCCTCTCCGATGGCGTTCAGCCGCTCCCGGATCTGCCACATCATGCCGGTCATCAGGTGGGCCTTCTGCCGTCCCTGCCCCATGGGGAAGTGGATCCCCATGCGGTTGAAGTCCAGCTCGTAGCCGTCGAAATCGTGTCTCGCGGCGGTCTTCGCGATGTAGTCGAGACGATGCTGCCGGACCTCCGGGTGGGTGTAGTCGAACGACACCCAGAGGCGCTGCTCCGTCAGCTCGGAAGGGAGCTGGCGGTCCGTCATCGGCGCCATCAGGAACTCAGGGTGCTGCGCCTTGAAGACGTCGTCCAGTTCCTCCAGGGTCCGGGACCGGAAGGCCGCGTGAAGATCGCTCATGCGCAAAGATCCCCAGACCTCCAACCCCTGTTCATGGCAGGCCCGGATGACGATGTCGTTCACCTGCTCGTAGGAATCGAAACAGTCCCAGAGCAGATCCGTGGGAATATTCCACGGCGGCTCGGCCCCGTTACCGATGTGCCACAGGTAGGTGTCCACCTGGGTTCCCTTGACCATGCGCACGCTGGCGTCCAGGAAGTCCTCGTGGGTGCGGATGTCGTAGATGAGGCTCATGTACGGCTCCACCTTGCCCCGGTCCAGGTAGCTGTGCGACTGGATGGCGGCGGAGTCGTAGTAGAGGATCCGCCGCTCCTTCTTCAGACCGTCTTTCGAGGCGGCGTCCGGGGTCTCGGACGGACTGCCGCAGGAGAGGCCGGCCAAAACGAGCGCCAGGAGGAAACCGTGTCTGTTCATGTCGGGCACCTTCACCGCGTCAGTGGAAGCGGATGGAATAGAGGTCGGCGTCCTTCAGGACCACGCGCATCCGCACCGCCTTGCCGGAGAGGGAGCTCAGGTCGGAGCCGCCCTTCCAGGCGACGGTCCGCTCGATCTGGTCGCCGATGATCTCGGGACAATCCGCCAGCGTGAATCCGGGAATCGGCTGGCCCTCGGGGTCCTGCATCTCGATCCGGATGCTCCCGGCCGCGCTGGTGGCGTAGTTGATCTCCAGCCGGCTTCCCTTGAAGCGCAACGGCTTGGTGAGCATTTCGCCCCCGTCGTAGGGCGCGTTCAGGCTGGCGAAGCCGTCCAGGCGCAGCGTCATCCGCTCCAGGTACGCGGCGCCTTTCTGCCCGTAGTTCCGCTGCATGTAGAAGGACATCTCGCCCTCGCCGGTGGGGACGATGCCGCATGCCGGATAGTTGGTCCGGGTCGTCCAGTTGTTGACGCCGATTCCGGGCCGCACGAAGCTCTCCCGGAAGGTGAAGTCGTAGACCGTGGAGCCGGCCCGGGTGGTGAGCAGGACGGCGTCGGAGTGGTCCCCCGTCCCCGCGGTTCCCATCAGGGGCATGTTCTCCTTGACGAAGTCCCGCAGCTCGGGCGAGATGATGCGTTGGCGCTGGCTCGCCAACTGCTTGTCGTCGTCGGTCTTGACGTGCCGCGGGTCGGCGAAGATGATCCGCGCCGGCAGCGAGATGTAGATGTGGGGCGCCCGGAAATAAGGCTGGGTCTGGTTCGTGTAGAGGTGGTGCGAGGGAGTCGTCGTGCCCGTGTCGCCGTAGGTCATGAGGACCTGGGGAGTCCAGTTGATGAAGTCATTGGAGGTGGACCTCGCCGTAGCGCGGCGGCCTCCTTCCATGTGCCGGGCGTATACGACGTATTGTTCTTCGGCCTCCGACCAGAACGCGACGTTCTGCGAGTCGAAGTGGTTGATCAGGACCTTGGGCACGATGGGCTCGTCCCGGAGCCTCCGCCAGCGGATGCCGTCGCCGGAGAGGAAACCCACCAGGGCGTGGGGATCGACGGGCCCCCGGGAGACCCCCTTGTAGCGCTCCGAGGCGGGCACGCCGGGCCGCCGGTCGAGGAAGGCGACGAACTGCCGCGCCTCGGGCAGGATGACGTGGTTCTGGGAGGAGCCGTCGACGGAGACCAGTCCCAGGTCGGGCTTGGTCCAATGGATCCCGTCGCGGCTCTCGGCGTAGCAGGTGGTCTTCCTCTCGAAGAGCGCACCCCGGTAGTACATGCGGTAGACGTCGCCGTCCTTGAAGATGGTGGTGTAGAAGGCCGTGGAGTCTTCCACGGGATCGTCGAAACGGATGGCCACCCCGCCCGGCAGCGGCGTGCCCAGGCGGAGGCTGGCTCCCACGAGCCGGTCGATCAGCAGGTGATCCACGAACAGCTCGCGGCGAGAGCCGATGTCGACGGCGTCGCCGGCCAGGGCTGCGGGCAGCGACAAGAGGGCGGCCAGTCCCAGGATTGCGGGAAAACGGATGAGTCTCATGACGATGTTCCTCCAGGAGGCGTTTCGGCACGCCGCGGACGCGGGCGGCGAGCCACTTGGTCCGATCGGTCTGCGGTGACGGTTCTCTACAATGCCTCGGCCACCAGGTCTCCGACCTCGGTCGTGGTGTAGCCCATCCGGCCGGCGGACATGCTCTTCATCTTGGGAGTGGTCCGGCCGATGGCGGCGTCCACCCGCGTCCCGGCGCGAACCAGGTTGGGCTGGTCCTTCTGGTCTCCCAGGACCCTCAACAACATGCCCATGGCGGCGATGGCGGCGATGGGATTGATGACGCTCTGGCCCGTGTACTTGGGCGCCGAACCTCCCATGCACTCGAACATGCTGCAGCCGCCCGGCTCCGGGTTGATGTTGCCCCCGGCGGCCACGCCCAGGCCCCCCTGAATCATGGCGCCGATGTCGGTGATGATGTCCCCGAACATGTTGGGGACCACGATGGTGTCGTAGTACTCGGGGTTCTTGACGAACCACATGCAGGCGGCGTCGATGTGGTTGTAGTCGCGGTTGACCTGGGGAAACTCGGCTTCTCCGATCTCGTGGAAGGCCCGTTCCCAGAGGTCGGCGGCGTAGGTGAGGACGTTGGTCTTGTGGACCAGGGTGAGGCGCAGGCGGTCCTGGCGGCTGATGCAGTGGTTGAAGGCCCAGCGCAGGCAGCGGTCGGCCCCGTACCGGGTGGCGATCATCTCCTGCGTGGCCACCTCCTGGGGGGTGTTCTTGCGCAGGAAGCCTCCGGCGCCGCAGTAGAGGTCCTCGGTGTTTTCGCGGACCACGTCGAAGCGGATGTGTTCGGGTCCCTTGTCCTTGAGGGGACAGTCGACGCCGGGGTAGAGGCGGACGGGACGGAAGTTGATGTACTGGTCGAGTTGGAAGCGGACGGTGAGGAGGAGCCCCTTCTCCAGCACGCCGGGGGTGACGTCCGGGTGTCCGATGGCGCCGAGGTAGATGGCGTCGAACTGGCCCAGCTCGTCGATCTGGGCTTCGGTGATGATCTCGCCGGTGGCAAGATAGCGGTCGCCGCCGTAGTCGAAGTCGACTCGGTCGTAGCGGACGTTCTCCAGGGGGGCGACGGCCTCCAGGACTTTGAGGGCTTCGGTGGTGACTTCGGGGCCGGTTCCGTCGCCGGGGATCACCGCGAGTTTGAGGGTGTCGGTCATGGGTTCACACCTGTCTGAGTCATGGGTGGATGAATGGCTCCGGTCCGGCCGGGGCCAGGGACGCCGGGATTATACTGGCGCGCCTTTGTTGGCTGC
>JAPOYZ010000326.1 GCA_026706325.1 Candidatus Aminicenantota bacterium | reverse complement strand
CCTGGAGCAATCTGGCCGTGACCTTTCGGCCTTCCGCTTGAGCCAGCATGAGGGGAGTCCTTCCCTGGTGGTTCCGGATGCCGGCATCCGCGCCGCGGCTCAACAGCAGCCGGACCAGATCCGTCTGCCCTCGTGACGCCGCGAGGGCCAGGGCGGTGACGCCCTCACGGTCCTGACGATCGATCCCGGCCTTCCGGTCCAGCAGCAGTTCCGCCACTTCGGCGTGACCGTTCCAGGCGGCTTGCATCAATGGAGTGCGACCGGAGTCGTCCTGAACGTCCGGCGCCGCTCCCTGGTCCAGCAGCAGCCGCGCGATCTCCGGAAGTCCCTGGTGCGCCGCGAAGGCGAGAGCCGTTTGCCCCCCCGCGCCCCGGGTTCCGACGCGGGCGCCGCGTTTCAGCAGTTTCCGCACCGACTCGATTCGACCCCGGTAGGCGGCCATTCCCAGGAACGACTGGCCGCCGGGGGCGACCGAATTCACGTCCACACCCGCCGCCAACAGAGCATCGACAATGGCAACGCGGTCCTGACTCAGCGCCAGCCCCAGGGCCGTCCAACCTTCGTTGCTCCGGGAGTCGAGCCGGGCGCCGCCGTCGATGAGCTGCCGGGCCACTTCGGTGTGACCATGGAGGGCGGCGTAAATGAGGGGCGTCCTCCCCTCCCGGTCCGGCCGGTCCGGATCGGCCCCCCGGGCCAGGAGGACCTTGACCGTCGCCTCGTTCCCTTCCAGAGCGGCATGAACCAGCAGGGTGCGGCCCGCTTCGTCGGGAGCATCGGCCCCTTCTCCGACCGGCAGCAGCGCTTCGATGACCTTCGTGTGGTCGTACCAGACCGCCAGGTCCAGAGCCGTCTGGCCCCGATTGGACTTGATGCGCGGATCCGCGCCGGCGTCGAGCAGCGCCCTGATCACATCCGCCTTCCCCTGGGAAGCCGCCTGCATCAATGGGGTCCGGCCCTGGCTGTCGCGGCTGTCCACCACCGCTCCCGCCCGGATCAGCGCCTCGACGATGGGTGCGAAGCCGTAATACGCCGCAGACGCCAAGGGTCCGTTGCCTTCCTTGTCCCGAAAGCCGGTGGCGGCACCGTGGGCCAGCAGAAATCGGGCTGCTTCGGTCTTTCCCCCGGACGCCGCGTGCATCAGGAGCGGTATGCCGTTGACGTCGATCTCATCGACATCGGCTCCATGGCGGACCAGGAGAGCAGCCGTTCGTCCGTGTTCCTCAAACAGCGCCAGGGCAAGCGCCGTCCAGTTGTCCCGGCTCCGGGTCCCGACCTTGGCTCCTCTTTCAAGTAGAGCCCCGACGACAGGAAGGTCTCCCTGGGACGAAGCCCGCATCAGGACGGTCCAGCCCGTCTTGTCTTGCGCGTCGGGTCCGGCCCCGGCCGCAAGTAGAGTCCGGACCACCCCCACGTTCCCTCCCAGAACTGCCCAGACCAAGGGAGTGTGTCCACTGGAGTCGGTGGAGGCAATGTCCGCTCTCGCCTCCACCAGGGCACGAACCGCGCCGACGTGACCTGAGCCGGCAGCGATCATCAGGGCGGTGGCGCCGTCCCTGGTCCTGGCCTCCAACTCCGACCCCCGGGCAAGGAGCAGGCGCACGGTCTGTTCATTCCCGCCCATGGCGGCGTACATGAGCGGATTCAATCCATCCGGGTCCCGGACCAACACGCTGGCGCCCCGGTCCAGCAAGGCCGCGACCTGATCGGTGCGGCCCTCCACGGCGGCCCCGATCAGGGCCGCATTGAGCTCCTGATCCTGACCGGCGGCGAACACGTTGGACGCCAGAAGACCGAGAACCAAACACTGGGCGAGGAACTCCCCGCCCCGCGGTCCCGGCCTTGCCCGTACTTGATATCCGGTGCCTCGGAACATAAAATTTCGTCCCTGGAAACCCACTCCAGTCTAGTTTAAGCGACCGCTCCCATGCCAAGAAGAAGTGTCGTCGATCTTCCGCCCTCCAGTATCCGCATGATGTTCAACGAGGCTGCGGGGAAGGAAGACGTGGTTCATCTCTCCATCGGGCAACCCGATTTCTCGACTCCCGGTCCGGTCATCGACGCCATGGTGCAGGCCCTTCACGATGGGAAGACCCGCTACGCGCTGGACTCGGGCGTTCCCGAATTCCGGGAGGCCATCGGCGGCTACTATGAGAGAACCCAGGGCGTTCAAGTCCATCCCGAAGAGATCCTGGTCACCGACGGCGCCGTGGAGGCCATCACCCTGACGCTGCAGGCCTTCATCAGTCCCGGCGACGAAGTCATCCTGCTGGAACCCGCTTTCGTTGTCTACGCTCCGTTCATTCAAATGATCGGAGGGGTGCCCGTCTCCGTGGTGACCCGAGTCGAAGACGGATATATACCGGATCCCAGTGCGGTCGAAGCCGCCGTCACTCCCCAAACCAGGATGATCCTGGTCAACTCCCCCTGCAATCCCACCGGTTCGACTTATCCGGTGGAGGTGCTCCGGGAGCTGGCCGCGGTGGCGCGGAGGCACGATCTGCTATTAGGTTCGGACGAAGTCTATGAGCAGTTGGTTTACGACCGCTACGGGAATTACCCCTCCATGCTCACGCTGGAGCCCGACCGGGACCGTCTCTTCGTGTTCCACAGCCTGTCCAAGACCTACGCCATGACCGGCATCCGGGTCGGCTGGGTCGTGACGGGCCATTCCAATTGGCGGCTCCTGCAAAAGCTCCACACATTTACCACCACCGTGGCCAACACGCCGGGCCAGTGGGCCGGAATCGAGGCGCTGACCGGAGATCAGAGTTTCATTCCCCCCATGGTTTCCGAGTACCGGGAACGGCGCAATCTCGCCGTGGACCTGCTTCGAGACGTCCCGCATCTCTCCAGCTACACGCCCGGAGGGGCCTTCTACATCTTTCCCAGGTTCGATCTGGACCTGGATGCGGACACGTTTTGCCTGCGCCTCCTGGAGGAGGCGCGAGTCTGTTGCATTCCCGGAACCGGCTTCGGCGAGTCTTGCCACCGGGCCTTCAGAATTTCATATGCGGTGGGTCCGGAAACCATCCGGGAGGGACTCAGGAGGATACGACAGTGGCTTACCCGATTCTGATCATCAGCCAGAAGGAGATCATCACACGATTCAGCATCCAAGAGGCCATCGACATGGTGGAGCAGGCCTTCGCCAACCATGAGAAGGGAAACGACATCCTTCCCAAAAAACTCATCTTCCAGGTCCCGGGCGGCATCAGCGCCTGCATGGCCAGCATGCTCCCGGACCTGGATGTGCTGGCCATGAAGCTGGGACAGGGCCGGGAGGAGAATCCCAAGCGGAATCTGCCCAACATTCTCTCGCAGATCTCGCTGTTCGATCCCGACACGGGAAAGCCTCTGGCCCTGATGGACGGGTCCTGGGTGACCGGGCTCAGAACCGGAGCCTCGGCGGCAGTGGCCGTCAAGCACCTGGCCCGGACCGACGTTCGGACGCTGGGGATCCTGGGAGCCGGATATCAGGGGAGGCACGCGCTGAGAGCCGCCGTCCAGGTCCGGTCCTTTGAGGAGATCCGGGTCTACGACTCCTTTCCCAAAGCCCTGGACAGCTACGTTGCCGAGCTCTCCGAGGAACTTGGCCGACCGGTGGAGCCGGTCCGCCTCCCGCAGGATCTGGTCGTGAACAGCGACGTCATCATCACCTGCACCAATACCACCGTCCCTATCGTTCAGAAGGACTGGTTACGACCCGGGATGCACTTCTCCTGCATGGGGGCCGATCAAGCCTGGAAACAGGAATTGGCCAATGGCGTGCACGCGCGGTGCACCATCTTCGGCGACCACCTGGAGCAGATCTGCCATTTGGGCGAGGTCTCGGAGCCGCTGGAGAAGGGCCATATCGACCGGGACGACATCAGGGGAACTCTGGGCCAAGTGATCAACGGCACCGTCGAGGGCCGCACGTCCGACGACGAGATCACCCTCTTCGACGGGACCGGAATGGCCATCCAGGACGCGGCCGTCGCCCGCCGCATCTACGATCTGGCGGCCGAGGAAGAATTCGGGATCTGGGCCGAGCTCTGACCGCCCCCCTCTATGTTGGGGGTGTGGCCCTCTGCTCCGGCTCGAGCTCGCTTTCCACGGATTCTGTACAGTCGATGAAGAACCAGGTCACCGCGCTGACCAGATACATGGCAGCGACGACGACAAACAGGGGATTGTAATTGGTGGTCTGGACCCAGGCGCCGTCCACCCATTGCCGGGCCGTATTGTAGTCCAGGATCAGACCGAACAGCGGCGGGGCGAGAACGCCCCCCGCACTGGCAGACGTGTTGACGATCCCGAAAAGAGTCGCCGAATATCTTCCCCCCAGATCGGTGCAGGTTCCCCACACCGTCGGTTGGCTCCAGTCGGTGAAGAACTTGACCGCGAACAGGGAGATCCCGGCCGCCACCGCGCTCTCCTGGCGGATGGTCACGAGCATCAGCAGGCAGGCCACGAACTTGCCGGTGAAACCGATGACGCTCCGGCCCCAACGCCGGCTTCCGCTCCACTGGATCGCCCAGTCGTTACAGTAACCTCCTACCATGCCTCCCACGGCTCCTCCCCATAGGGGCAGGCTCACCAGCACGCCCGCCTGGATCATCTCGACACCTTTGGCGTTCAGGAAATAGTCGCCCATGAAGGAAACGTAGATGGTGTCGGCGGCCGCGCTCGCGATCTGGCCCAGGATGAAATAGCGCATGCTCCGATTGCGGGCGGCCCGGCGCCAGGGGAGCACGCGGGAACCCCCGGGTTTCGTTTTCGGCGATCCCTCCCGGATCAGGTCCCGCTCGGCCTGGTTGGTCCTGGGGTCCACTTCCGGTGAATTGCGAAACTGGTGCAGGAAGAGGACGCCCAGAAAGACCCCTCCTCCTCCCAACAACACCAATGCGGTTCGCCACGAGAAGCCGCAGTAGCCCATGAGCAGGGTGCCGAAGAGGATGGGCGACATGGCCGCGCCGCCCCGGCCGAAGAAGGTGGCCACCCAACCCTGGACCACGGTGCGCCGGCTGCGGGGGAACCAGACCTGGGTGACCTTGGTCAGGTTGGGATAGCAGCCCGCCTGGAAGGCGCCGAAGAGAACCCGGACCACGGCCAGCGATGCGAAGCTGCCGGCTGCGGCATGCAGGGGAAGCGCCAGCGACCAGAGGATCATGATCAGCCCCAGGAAGAGATGGGGGCCGACCAGGTCGCTCAGGATCCCGCTGGGAATCTGGAAGATTCCGTAGGGTGGCATGAAGAAGGAGAAGAGCGTGCCCAGCTCCGCCTTGGAGAGGCCATGGGTCCGCTCCAACTCGGGTCCGATGAAATTCCAGGTGTACCGGTGCAGGTAGAGCATCCACGACGAGGCGCACGCCAAGCCGAAGACCAGCCAACGGACTCGGGTGGGAGACTGGACGGGCTGCCCCATGCTCGCCGCCGGGTTCACGGGGAAAGGTGACGGGATTGGCGGGACCGACGAGACTCGAACTCGCGACCTCCGGCGTGACAGGCCGGCGTTCTAACCAAGCTGAACTACGGCCCCGCTAGGCCTAGGGCTCATTATATTCATTACCCATTCTTCAGGCAACGAAGATGAGGCGTGAGTAAAGAGGTGTTGACCAAGCGCGATGGTGGCGGCGCCCGGTTCGGAGTCAGAGAAAAAGAGGAGGACAGGAATGTCCCCGCTCCTGGAATAGACGTGTTCTTGAAGGTGGCAGCAGGTCCGCGATTCCGTCGACAGCTCTGAAAGCGCCTACTGACAGTTGTACTGTTGGTTCAGTCGCTCCTGCAGGCGCTGTCGGATGGCGCTGTGGTCGGCGTCAGCCAGCTTGCACCAATAGGGGAAGCCGTCTTCATCGCTGACGATCCACTCGATGGCCTTCTTCTTTAGC
>JAPOYZ010000633.1:5582-5886 GCA_026706325.1 Candidatus Aminicenantota bacterium | reverse complement strand
GCGTTGGCCTCGTTCACGATCGTAATCTCGACACCGGGAAGCACGCCGCCGGTCTCGTCGGTGACGACTCCGCTCAGACTGCTCGATTGAGCGTGCGCATACGGCATGGCGAAGAGGATCGCCAGCAGCAGGGCCGGGAAGAGAAAGCAGACGTGTACCGATTTCATCATGTGGAATCTCCCTGGGCAATCTGAGGGCGGGATCTTGAACCCTCCCGGAACTGCCGGCCCCTCTCTTGATTCGAACAGTGATTTGCGCGGCATCAATTGTGACCCGATGTACACACAAGGATAGCAGATCCTCT
>JAPOYZ010000633.1:0-5572 GCA_026706325.1 Candidatus Aminicenantota bacterium | reverse complement strand
AGATGCTGTCCGACGGCGCGCAGCACGGCGAACCTGGCCACACGCGTCGGCAGTACGCACGTGATAGTCCGCTCCTCATCGCGGCTTTGCAATAGGGGGCATGCTGTACGATACGGAAAGACTCGCCTCTGGTACGACCAGCGCCAGTACGGCGAAGACCGCTTTCCGGACGTGTCGAGAGTCTGCTACGCCGAGTCCGAAGACGGACTGTCTTTCGTCCTTCCCGTACGCTGGACGGGACAGCCGGACTTGAAAAAGCTGGCGGGGGAACCGGTTCGGCTCCGGTTCCACCTCCAGGACTGCAAGCTCTATGCTTGTCAGTTCCAGGAGAAGGACGGACCGAATTGATCGGCATCGGTGTCACCGATGCCGATGGGCCGACCCTGCAAGCGCTCTCCGCCTTTCGGCGCGTCCCGAAGCAGCAGACCGTCTCGAACCTGGACGAAACGCGGCGGGTGGCTGCGGATTCCCTCCATCATGACACGGGCGAATCGAACCGGGATGGAGTATTCTTTCGCCCGTTCGATTTCCATCCCGGACCGGACGCTTCATGACGAACCGGCGGCGCCAGAAGATCTACGACCTGCAGCGCTTCAGAGGGGATCTCTCCGGCGGATTCACCTCCGCGGTGGTGACGCTGCCGGTCGCCCTGGCATTGGGCGTGGCGTCGGGCCTGGGAGCGGCCGCCGGATTGTACGGCGCAATCGCCGTCGGCTTTTTCGCGGCCTTGTTCGGCGGTACGCGGGCTCAACTGTCCGCCCCCACGGGTCCCACCACCGTTGCGCTGGCGGTCATCCTCGCCAGCCTTTCCGCCAACCTGACGGAGGCCTTGACCGTCATTGTTCTGGCCGGCCTGCTGCAAGTGCTCATGGGCGTCTCCGGAATCGGGCGATTCGTGGCCTACACGCCCTATGTGGTGGTCTCCGGATTCATGTCCGGCGTCGGCATCATCATGATCCTGATTCAGGTGTTGCCGTTCTTCGGCGCGCCGGCCGTACCGGGCGGGCCGTTGGATGCGATTCGCGCGTTGCCCGAGGCGGTGGCCAATATCAACGCCAGCGCATTCGCCGCCGGTGTCCTGACTCTTGCGCTCTTATCGCTCTGGCCTCGCCGCCTGGCGAGAGTGATGCCCGCTCCCCTGGCGGCCCTGGTCGCCGGCACTCTCGCGGGCGTTCTGTGGCTGAGCGAGGCTCCCGTCGTCGGGGTCGTGCCGGCGGGACTGCCCGATCTACATCTGGAATTGCCGTCCGCCGGCTTTCTGGCGCGCGCCCTGCAGCCGGCGATCATCCTGGCCCTGCTCGGCGCCGTGCACAGCCTCCTCACTTCGCTGGTTGCCGACTCACTCACCGGCGGGCGTCATGACCCGAATCGGGAACTGGTGGGCCAGGGCATCGGCAATGTGGCTTCGGGACTCATCGGGGGCCTGCCCGGGGCCGGGACCACCATCGGGACGGCCGTCAACATCCGGGCCGGCGGACGGACCCGGGCCTCGGGGGCCTTTTCCGCCACCGTCCTGCTGATGTTCCTGCTGGGCCTCGGCCAATTCGTCGAGCCGATTCCCCGCGCCGTACTGGCCGGCCTCCTGATCAAGGTCGGCTGGGACATCATCGACTGGCACCTCCTCGCCCGGCTCCACCGCATCCGGCGCGAACACCTGGTGGTCATGATGATCACCTTGGGCCTGACGGTGTTGGTCGATCTCGTCACCGGCATCGCCATCGGACTGATCGCCGCCGCATTGGCTCACGCGCGGCAGTTGGAACGCCTCGAGATGGACAGTGTCGTTTCCGTGCCGCTGCTGGACCAGGCGTTCTTCTCCAATCGACAGGACGAGTCCGGCGGCGACGTCCATCTGGCGCGTGTGGGTCTGTTGGCGCTCAGGGGAAGTTTCACCGTCGCCTCCTCCAATCGATTGGCCCGCGCCATCAGCACCGACATCAAGGATCACGAAGTGGTCATTTTCGACTTCTCTCGAGCCACCTACCTCGATGACAGCGCGGCCATGCTGATCAAGAAGCTCATGGACATCGCCCGGGGAGAGCGGACCGAGTTCGTGGTGATGGGGCTCTCCGGCTCGGTTGCCGAAACTCTTCAGGCACTGGCCGTTTTACGGCAGGTTCCCGAGAGGCAGATCGTCGCGACACTGGACGAGGCGCGGCAGGCGGCCAAAGATCTTCTGGGCGGTTGAAACGGGACAGCCGGCCGTGGCCAGCCGGCGCTTCTAGAGAGGCCAGTCGCGGCGGAGCCGTTCCGTCTCCTCCGAATGGGCGGTCTCGTCGCGCACTATCCCTTCATACATCCGCGGTCGCCATGCTTGAGGCGACGGCGATGATTTCCCTCCCTTTTCGCTTCGGTCTCCCGGGCCGGACGGCCTTCCCTCGTCGCAGCACAGGTTCGCGGAACAAGGTACAGTCCTTCGGATGCAGTTCGACGGGTCGGTTATTTCAGGCGGGAGCCGGAACTTTCGTCATCCCGCGGTTTGAAGGGTCTTGAAATGAATGAGAATCCAGGATCGGTTCCCATGGCCGTCGATCTCGAAGGGCGAACAGCGGTGGTCACCGGCGGCGGCACCGGCATCGGACGCGCCGTGTCCATCGGTTTCGCCCGTTGCGGAGCGTCGGTGGTGGTGAACTACAGCCGAAGCACCCGGGAAGCCTCCGAGACGGTGGAGAAGATCGAGGAGGCGGGAGGACGGGCACTCGCCGTGCGGGCGGATGTGACCGACGAGCAACAGGTGG
The DNA here is from genome assembly GCA_026706325.1 of Candidatus Aminicenantota bacterium. GTDB lineage: Bacteria > Acidobacteriota > UBA6911 > RPQK01 > JAJDTT01 > JAJDTT01. The sequence goes on along the minus strand of JAPOYZ010000633.1, from coordinate 2,834 downwards.
CGGATCTCATGACCGCCGCCGTGAACGCGTTCGGCGGCCTGGACATCCTGGTGGCCAACGCCGGAGCCCCCGGTCAAGGCGGCCTGACCAGCGAGCTGACCGGGGAGCAGTGGGAGCATGACCTGGCCACCAACTGCCGGAGCGCCTTCTTCTGCGTCAAGCACGCCATGGCTCATCTGCCCGACGGTCGGGGCCGCATCATCCTCACCGGCTCCATGAGCGCCCGCACGGGCGCCACGGCAGGCGCGCTGACCTACGTGGCCTCCAAGGCCGCCCTCGAAGGCATGACCCGCAACTGGGCCCAGGAATTCGGGCCCCGCGGCATCACCGTCAACACCATCGCACCCGGCATCATCCGCACCCGCCTCCAGGCCCGGGCTTCGGAGGAACGCTATCGATACTTGATCGGGCGGATTCCGCTGGGACGCGACGGACTGCCCGAGGATTGTGTCGGCGCCTATCTGTTGCTGGCCGGGGACGACGGGGCGTTCATTACGGGCCAGGTCATCGAGGTGGGCGGCGGAATGCTGGCGTCCTGAACGGACCTCGTCCACTCGCGTCCCTGCCCCGCCGATGCTCGCGCTTTCGGCGGCACTTTACCGGCGGGAGCGAATCAGCAGGTACAGGAACGTGGGGCCGCCCAGCAGGGCGGTCAGAACGCCCACCGGCAACTCCACTCCTCCGATGAGCCTGGACCGGACGATGCAGTCGCAGACGAGCAGGAACCCGCCCCCCACCAGGAGCGAAGCCGCCATCACCAGCCGCTGATCGGTTCCCACCAGGCGGCGGACCATGTGCGGAACGATCAGCCCCACGAATCCGATCGGCCCCACCGCCGAGACGATTCCGGCCACGGCCAGGGAGCCGAACACGAAGACGAGAAGCCGGACCCGGCGGACCGGCACGCCGCGGCCCGCCGCGTAGTCATCGCCCAGAGCCAAGGGGTTGAGCCGGTGCGACAACCAGACGATCACGGCCACTCCCGGAAGAACAAAGGGGAGAATGCTCCAGAGATCGCTCCAGGTGTAAAGCGAGTTCAGACTCCCCATGAGCCAGTGGTCCAACACGTGCAGGTCATAAGGGTTCGCGGCCTGATGACGCATCAGCAGGATGAGAGCGCCGCAGATCAGGTTCACCGTGACCCCGGCCAGCAACAGGGTCGCCATGTTGAGGCGTCCGGCCAGTCTTGCGATGCCGTAGATCAGGAGGATGTCCAGGACCGCCGCCAGGTAGGCGGCCATCTGGATCGGCGAGAAGGGGCCCCAGGTGAGTCCCGACCCGAATCCGATGATGGCGCAGAAGGCGCCGACGGCCGCCGCCGTCGAGACCCCCAGAGTCGACGGCGCTACCAGGGGATTGCGCAGGATCGCCTGCAGCGCCGCTCCGATCACCGCCAGTCCGGCCCCGGCAACGACCCCCATCCAGGACCGGAGAATGCGATTGGAGACGATGCTGCGCAGGACCTGATTCTGATCCCTATCGGGCAGTTCCTCCGGCAAGGGGGACGTGAAACCGTGCCGGGAGATCAATTTCAGCCCTGACAGCGCGTCGATCTCTTCGGCTCCGAAGAACGGCGAGACGGCCAGAGCCGTGAACAGAAAGAGGAAGCACAACCCCGCGGTTCCCAAAACCTGGCCCGTTCGACCGGTGGAGCCGTCCCTGGTCATCTCCGTATACCTCCGGGCTTGTCGAACCGGGAACCGGGCAGGACCACGGGAAGTCCGCTTCCGGCATCCCGCATGACCTCGACGTCGCTTCCGTAGGATTCCTCCATCAAGTCCTGGGTCAACACTTGCCGGGGCCGGCCCCGCGCCCGGATCCTTCGGTCCGAGAGCAGGTAGATCACGTCGGCGAAACGGGAGGCCAGATTCAGGTCGTGGGTGATGCAGAGAATGCCCCTGCCGGCACGGGCCAGGCGCTGGAGCCTCTGTGAGAACGTCGCCAGATGGTGGACGTCCAGCCCCTTCCCCGGTTCGTCCAGCAGCAACAGTGAACTCTGCTGGGCCAGGATCCCCGCCAGGAGAACCGCCTGCTGCTCCCCGCCGCTGAGCGATTCGAACACCCGATTCCTCAGATGCGCCACTCCCATTCGCTCCAGCGCCTCGCCCACGATCTCCCGGTCCTGCCCACCGGGGAGAGTCCACCATCGCTGGTGGGGAAAGCGGCCCAGAAGGACCACCTCCTGCACCGTGTAACCCTCGGGAGGAAGGACTTCCTGGGGCAGATAGGCAACCGTCCGGGCCCGGGCCAGAAGTGACAGGCCGGCCAGGTCTTGCGAGCGTTTTCCAGGCCCCGCCTGGAGTTGGACGGTCCCCTGCGCCGGCTCCAGCAGACCGGCCAGGATCTTCATCAGAGTGCTTTTCCCGGCGCCGTTGGGACCGATGAGCATGGTGAGCGATCCCGGCTCGACCGAAAGTTGCACGTCCTCCAGCAATGACTCCTGCCCGGGGTAACGAAACGCCACTCCCTGTGCCGTCAGTGAAAAAGAAGCGTCCAGTTTCCCCTCCTCTTCTGCTCTCTTGCTCATTCCCCGCCACCGTGGATGGCCCGGGCGATGAGCCGGGCGGCCTGGGGAAGGCGTGGACCCGAACGCATGAGAAAACTGCCGTTCAGCACCCGGACCCGTCCGTCGCGGACCGCCGGCAGCGTGGGGTGCATCCGCCATTCCGCCAGGAACCGGTTCTTCACCTCCTCCGGAAGATGGTCCCGTGAGTCCAGCACCAGGATGACCTGAGGACGGCGCACCAGAACCGTCTCCAGGCTCACCATGGGCCACGGTTTTTCCAAGTCTGCGGTGATGGAGCGCGAGCCCGCCAGTTCCACCAATTCGGTCA
>JAPOYZ010000220.1:2616-5887 GCA_026706325.1 Candidatus Aminicenantota bacterium | reverse complement strand
AGGACGAAGTGGGCGGCAAGCAGGTCCCCCGGGTTCGCCAGATCATCGAGCAGATCACTGGACGGCGCTCGATCAGGCTGATCCACCTCGACGGCACGTCAGAGCTCGTCGATCTCGACATGTTCCTCTCCACCGGCGACCTCGCCAACAACCCCTACGTCCGCATGGGAGACGTGGTCCACGTCGGATACCGCGACAAGGCGCTTTTCATTTTCGGCGCCGTCAACCAGGAGGGCGAACAGGAATACCGGTCCGGCGACACCATCGATGACCTGGTGAATCTCGCCAAGGGTCTGCGCCGCGACGCCCCCCTGATCCGGGCCGAGCTGTGGCGCTTCCGCGAGGGAACCGAGGAGGCCGAAATCGTCGAACTGGGCAGCAACGAGGAGGGGGAATCGGGGTTCGAGTACGAGGATATCCGCGACGTGCCCCTTCAACCCAACGACATGGTTTTCATCCGCGCGCGGGCCCAGTGGCAGCTCATGCCGACGGTGATGGTCGTCGGGGAGGTCAGGTACCGGGGCCGCTACCGCATCTACCCGGGGATTACCCGGATCAAGGACGTGGTGGCGATGTCTGGAGGGCTGACCGAGGAATCTTCCCTTATCGGGGCAAAGGTGATCCGCACCAAGATGCGGACCCAGATCGACCCGGAGCTGGAACGGTTGCGCACCCTGAGGGCGGTGACAGGGCTGGCCGACATGAGCGACGAAGACCGCGCCTATCTCAGGACCAAGGGCCGCGAGGAGAAAGGCCGAGCCGCGGTCGATTTCGAACGCCTGTTCCTGGAGGACGACGAGGAACAGAACATCCCCCTGGAAAGCGGGGACGTGGTCTACATCCCCGCGCGCCGGCGGACCATCAGCATCAGCGGACAGGTGAGGAAGCCCGGCCTGGTCGACTTCGAACCCGGCCGCGACGTTCGCTACTACATGGAAAAGGCGGGTGGCTACACATACGACGCCGACAAGGGGGGCGCGCGGCTGATCCGCGCGCGTACCAGTATCCGGGAAGAGTTGGAAAACGATCTTCCGGTCGAAGCCGGCGACGAGATCTGGGTGCCGCAGAAGGAGCGAGTCAACTTCTGGGAAGTGACCCAGTCCACCATGCGCACCATCGCCGAGACCCTGACCCTCGTGGTCCTGGTGCGGTCGCTGCAGTAACCGTTCCTCCCTCTGAGTGCAGACTTGAGAAAGCAATGAAATGAACCGAGAAAGAAAAGACACTGACCTCCTCGACCTGCTGGCCGCCCTCCACGCGGGCCGGAAAATGATTGTCGGAGGCACCCTGGGCATGTGCGTCCTGGCGGGGGCGCTCAGTTTCCTTGTGCCGGAGGAGTTCGAAGCCAAGGCGCAGATTCTGCCCCCGAAGGAGCAGAAGCAGGGGTTCGGGTTTTCCGAGCTCCTTGCGGCGCTGCCGATCCCGACCCTGCGCCTGGGAGAAAAGGGCACCCCGGCCGACATCTTCATCGCCACGATGAAGATCCCGGGAACGCGCCGGATGATGGTCGAGGAGTTCGACCTGCTGCAGCGCTACGACGTCGAAACCATGACCGACGCGATCGAGGTCCTGGCGGCGAAAACCACGGTAGACAAGACCGAGGAGGGCACGATCCAGATTTCCGTGCTCGACGAGGACCCGCAGAAGGCCGCGGACATGGCCAACCACTACATCGCGCTGCTCGACCTCACCAACAGGAAGATCTCGCACAAGACCGCCTCCGAGCGCCTCGACTTCATCCGCGAGCTTCTGGAGGAGGAGGACCGCAAGCTCGAGGAGAAGATGGATCTGCTGGAGGAGTTCCAGTCCGAGCACAACGCCATCTCCATCGAGGACCAGGCGCGCGCCGTTATCGGGGCCGCGGCGGGGATGCAGACCGAAGCCATGGAGCTGGAGATCTCCCGCCAGGGGTTGATCCTCTCCGGACTCGACGCCGGACACGACAGGGTGAAAAAGCTCCAGCAGGAGATCCTGCTGCGGCAGGAAGCCATGGCGATTCTCCGGGACGGACTCGAGGTCGGCAGCGGCGACCTGCTCCGCAGCAAGACGCTGCAGCTGGAGCTGGACGAGAACCTCTTTCTGCCGCTGAAGCAGATCCCGGGGGTTGCCCAGGAGTTCGCCACCCGGGAAAAGGACGTGCTGGTTCAGAAGGCGCTGTTGCAGCTCCTGCTGCAACAGGAGGCCGAGGCGCTGATCGAGGCCAAGAACACGACGTCGACGGTGCAGGTCCTCGATCCGGCCGTGGCCCCGGAGATCAAGGCGCGGCCGCAGCGGCTGCTCATCATCCTCATCACAGGGGTGCTCAGCCTTTTTGCCTCGCTCAGCTATACCCTGGGAATGGTGTACGTCGGGGATATCCGGCAGCGCTGGCGGGAGGAGCGACGGGGAACGGACTGAACGGACGGATCCGGCACCATCCATGCCCAGCGTCGTCCATCTGACCCCCGTTCACGACCCTTTGGCCAGCCGCGTCTTCCACCGCGAGTGCAAAACCCTGGCCGAAGCCGGCTACGACGTCGTGCTGCTGGCCCCCGGAGAAAACAACTCCATTGTCGACGGCATCGAGGTTGGGGGACTGCCCCGATGGGGCAACCGCATTCTGCGTATGAGCCTGGGAGTCGGCCGCACCCTGCTCAAGGCCCTGGAAAAGCGAGCCGACCTCTACCACTTCCACGACCCGGAGCTGATCCCCGCCGGTCTGCTGTTGAGGCTCCTGGGAAAGCGCGTGGTCTACGACATCCACGAGGACAACCGCACCGCCCTCGAGGAACGGGAATACCTCCCGGGACCGCTGCGCGAACTGACCGCCAGGCTCCTCTCCCGAGCTGAAGAAGCCAGCAGCCGGCACTTTCACCTCGTCCTTGCGGAGCGCTACTACGCCGAGCGCTTTCCCCGCGGGCAGACGGTCCTCAACCACGCCCGCTTTCCCGCGCTGGACGAAGACCGGTTGCTCGCCCGTCCCCGCGCCGGACATCCGCGGCTCATATACACCGGCAACGTCAAACCCTACCGCGGGGCGCACCGCCACTCCGAGCTCCTGCAACACCTTCCAGACGCCGAGGTTTTCCTGGTCGGCCGCTGCGAGCCGGAGCTGGCGGCCGAGCTTCTGGCCGGCTCCGACCCGGAGCGTCTCCACCTCGAAGGGGTGGGCGGCTACGTCCCCCACGAGCGCATCGTCTCGTACTATCTCCGCGAATCCTGGACCGCCGGCCTCGCCCTTTTCCCCCCACGCCGGCACACCCTGCGCAAGGAGCTGACGAAGGTTTTCGAA
>JAPOYZ010000220.1:0-2582 GCA_026706325.1 Candidatus Aminicenantota bacterium | reverse complement strand
GTGCTCTGCGCCGGTTTCCCGAACCTGCGCCGGATCGTCGAAGGTGCCGAATGCGGAATCTGCATCGATCCGGAAAACGGAGCGGCTGCAGCGGAAGCGGTGCGCTATCTGTGGGAACATCCGGAGGAGGCGCGGCGGATGGGAGAGAACGGACGGGAGGCGGCGCGGACGACGTACAACTGGGAAACCCAGGCGGAGAAGCTGCTCCGGCTCTACGATTCGATCCTCAAGCCTGGGTAGATTCATGGCCGACGCCCGCCTGCAGCGAGAAGCCGAGTTCCACGACCAGGCATTTGCCGGAAACGCCCGTGTCCGCGCCGGCAAGTTCTACTCCGTCGCAGCCTCGGCCAAGCGGCACTACCACGCTCTGATCGGCGAAGACTGCGCAGGCCTGAGAGTGCTCGAATACGGATGCGGCAAGGGCAGCCACTCATTTTCCCTGGCCCGTCTCGGCGCCGATGTCGTCGGCATCGACCTTTCCCCGGAAGGGATCCGACAGGCAACCTCCCGGGCGGGTGAAGAGAGGTTGGGAGACCGGCTTTCCTTTGAAGTAATGAACGCGGAAGCGCTTGCCTTCCCCGACAACCATTTCGACCTGGTCTGCGGGAGCGGCATCCTCCACCACCTGGACCTGGATGCTGCCTGCAGGGAGTTGGTCCGCGTGCTCAAGCCCGAAGCCCGGGCGGTTTTCTTCGAGCCGCTGGGGTACAATCCGTTTATCAACCTCTACCGCAGGCTGACCCCGAAGATGCGGTCCGAAGACGAGCATCCGCTTCTGGGGAACGATCTGAAAACACTCACCGGGCACTTCCAGGAGACGGATACCCGCTGTTTCGCCCTGTGTGCCTTGTTGGCCGTTCCCTTTCGTGGATTGCCGGGGTTCGAACTGCTGGTACGGATTCTGGAACGAATCGACGGCCTGCTGTTCCGCCTGTCCTTTATGAGAAGGCAGGCCTGGCTCGTGGTAGTACAACTGGGACATCCCCTGAAAAACAACCGCTGAGACCGCTCCCCGTGGGGTTGCCCGGGATTACCTGAATTCGAGGAAAGGGCGTCCGCAGGAGACGAACAAGCCGGTCGCAGGATCGAGCGGTCACGCCTTTCCTTCGAGCACCTCCTCGTAAAGTGCGTGGATCCGCGCCGCTGCCCGCCGGTAGTCGTAGCGTTCCCCCGCCCGCCGTCGTATCTCCTCCCGGTCGTAGCCGCCGTATTCGTCCAGGACGGCGAGAATGCCCTCGGCCAGGTCCTCGGAGTCCCCGACCGCGACCAGACGCCCTGTCGCGTCGTCCACCATCTCCTCGGGACCGCCGCAGCGGGTGGCCACCACCGGCAGGCCGCAGGCCATCGCCTCGATCAGCACGATACCGAAGCTGTCGTAGAAACTGGGCAGGACCACGAGGTCGGACGCGGCCATGTGGCGAGGCATCTCTTCGGGGGGCACCGCATCCCTGAACTCCACGCATTCCGACAGTCCCAGGGCGGCGACCTGCGGCAGAAAAGGTTCCGACGTCCCGGAGGCCGGATGGCCCCCGATCAGGGTCAGGGATACATCGGAACGGCGGCGGCGGATCAGAGCAAGCGCCTCCAGCAGGACACGCAGCCCCTTTTCCTCGACAAACCGGCCCACGTAGAGGAGCCGCCACCCCCCTTCTCCCGGCCGCCGGGAAACCGCAGCGGAAAAGAGCCTGCAGTCAACGCCGTTGGGTATCCAGCGCACCTTTCCGGCGCCGACCCCGAGCTCCAGGACGTCGCTGCGGAGGTCCCGGCTCACGGCGACGACGGCATCCGCCCTTTCCAGGGCTTCAACGGTCAGCCGCCGCCACCGGGGATCGAGACGGGGCAGACTCTTGATGTCGAAACCGTGAACGGTGATGACCACCGGTTTGCCGTTGCGGGCTCCGTATTCCACCGCTGCCAGGCCGTCCGGATAGGCGCAGTGGGCGTGCACGAGATCCGGCGCCGCGAGATCGCAGCGTTCCAGGGCCTTGAGATGGAAACGCCATTGCCTGGCGAACAGGATCCGGCGCGGCAGCGCAAGACGCCGGGGATGGCATATCCGCAAGCCATCCATCACTTCGACGCGCGGCACGCGCCGGTAGGCGCTCCAGCGCCCGAAGCCGGGAAACGGAAACCAGGGAACGGGTGCCGCCACCTCGATCGAGCAATGCTCCTTCAGAAACCGCAGCTGGTTGTGGACGAAGGTTCCGCTCGCCGGCGCGTAGCTGTTGGGATAGAGGTGAGACAGGACCAGAACCTTCACGTCTACTCCTCGCCTTGCTGGAATTCCGACATTGCGAAGGAAACCACCCTGAGCAAGCCTTCGGCCCGGACGGGCGGAACCGGAATGGACGCGAAGCGTCCGGGACCTTCACGCCGGTTGGGAATCCGGCTGCGAACGCAAATCGGCATCCAGGCGCTGCACGGCAAACATCATGCCGATACAGAACCAGAACATGTTGTTGGGCAGATCGCCGTTGAAGGACTGGTTGACCTGGAAGCCCACGAAGGTAGCGATCAGGCCGATGGTCACGGCGCGAAAATAGGGGTCCTGCATCTGCCGGAAGCGCGCCAGGCTCAAAAAG
>JAPOYZ010000212.1 GCA_026706325.1 Candidatus Aminicenantota bacterium | reverse complement strand
TCGACGCTGGTGGACAGGCTCAGGCGAGAGGCACAGGTCCTGTAGGAGGGGGGCCATCTTGTCCCCCATTCCCCGGCTCCGGCGAGAGGCAAAGGTCCTTTTGGCGCGGACGGTCAGAGGGCGCGAGTGAGACGATGACGGGTGAGATCTACGTACTGCTGGACCACTCCGATGGACGGGTGGACACCCTTTCCCGGGAGACTCTGGCCCTGGCGCAGCAGCTCGGCCGCTCGCACGGACTTGGAGTCAAAGCGCTTCTTCTCTGCGGACCGAATCGTTCCGTCGTTGAGAACGCGGCCGGACTGCAGGCCGACGCGGCCCTGGTCGTCTCCCACCATCGGTTGGACGGGTACGATCCGGACGCCCACTGCCATGCCCTGACCCGGGTCCTGGCGCAGGACCGTCCCATTGCCTTCCTGATGGGTCACAGCTACCAGAACATCGACCTGGCTCCCAAGCTGGCCGCATCCCTGAAGTGCGGACTGGTGACCGACTGCATCGGCTGCAGAATCGACGGCGAGAGCATGGTCTTCGTCCGCCAGATGTTTCGAAATCGAATCAACGCGGACGTCCGGGTCCGTTCTCCTCATCCCTGGATCGCCACCTTCCAGTCGGGAGCCGGCGCCGGCAACGACCTGCTGGAGGGCAGTTCCCCCGTGGTGGAGCGAACCGTCGATCTGTCGGAACCGGTGCGTCGCCGCACCGTGGTGGAAACCGTCGGAGCGGTGAAGGAGAAAGTGGACCTGGCCAAGGCGGACATGATCGTGGCGGCGGGCCGCGGCATCAAGCGCAAGGAAAACCTGCGCCTCCTGGAGGAGCTGGCGGAGGTGTTGGGAGCCGAGCTTGGAGCCAGCCGGGCGGCCGTTGACAGCGAGTGGCTGGAGCGGGACCGCCAGATCGGCAGTTCCGGCCAGTCGGTGGCGCCGCGGCTGTACGTCGCCTGCGGCATCTCCGGCGCCATTCAACACGTGGTGGGCATGAGGAATTCGGCCAACATCGTGGCCATCAACACCGATCCGGACGCCCCCATCTTCAACCTGGCCAACTACGGCATCGTCGGAGACCTCATGGAGATCGTTCCGGCGCTGACCCAAAAACTCCGCGAAGAGAAGTCCCGTTAACTCTTTCGGCACGCCGGTCCGAGTCTGAAGCCGGGACAACCGGCAGCGCCGCCCCCGCGGATGTCATTCGCCTCAATCCCGGAACGGGCAGGGCACGGTACTCAGGCTCTGCGAGAGGTCGGAACTCATGGGAATGGGGACGACTCCGAATCCGGAAGTCTGCCCCCGTGAGAAACGGGCGTCTCGCGCCAGAACCAGGATGCGGTCCGGTTCCGGTTTCACGTCGTAGAAGGTGAAGCGGCCGAAAGCCTTCATCACCCGACCGGGACAAGTGTCCAGCGCCGCTTGGACGGCATGGTGATCCAGGCGTCTCCGGTAGGCCTGGTTTCCCTCGAGCCGGCCGCCGCCCAGGGACGCTCTCCAGATGCGGACCCGTTTTCGATCCTGCCAAAAGATCTCCCAACTCAAGGGATTGGCCAGACGGGGCAAAGCGGCCAGAGCTTCCGTTTGGACCTGCGGATGTTCCCGGGCAATCTCCGGAACCGCTCCCGTCAGGGTCACGGTTCGGGACATGAGCAGCAAGCCCCAATAGATCACGACTCCACCCAAGGCCCAGAGGTTCAGGGAGCGGCTCCAAAGCGTCCGCCGTTGCTTGAGGACCAGGATCAACGCCAGTGCCGAAAAGAAAACAGCCGCCACCACCGGACCGTCCGGGCGGGCCTCGGCATTCCAAACCACCAGGAAAGACATGAAGATCACAACCGCGATCCAGACCGGGCGCGTCACACGCGTCCTTTGGGCGGTCAGGAATACGGCGCCGCCCAGGATCAACCAGAGGTAGGGATCCACGATGTAGACCAGGTCGCCGTAATACCACTTCCCGGAAAAGGGCAGCCAGGGACGGAGGCCATAGGAATTGGTCAAGTCCAGCAGCGGATGGCTGACCAGGGTCAGAGTGACGCTGGCCAGGAGTGGACCGAATGGAAATGCCTTGTCTCCGGATCGGAACCGGGCCAGAAACTTGAGCAGCAGGGAAAACAACAGGGCCAGCGCCAGGACGCCCAACACCGAATGGGTCACCCCCCGGTGGTGGTGAAGATAGTGGAGCGACCCCCACCCGCTCACGACGATATCGGCGTCCGGCAGATTGGCGGCCACGACGAGGGAGACGGTGCCGTAGGGAGTCATTCGCCCGAGCCCCGCCCGGGACAGAGCCACCCCGACCAGGGAATGAGTCAAGTTTTCCATGCCGCGCCTATTCTAACCGCGTAATCGACTCGGCCCAGCCTCGAAGCTGGGGAAATGGAAGGGCCCCAGGTGTTAGAATCCGGCCGTTGGAGGCGCCCCGGCGGTGACCATGGCCAGAATCCTGTTCCCGAACCAGACTGGAGAATTGCCGGAATGACCCCGGAAGAGACCTACCTCTTTGACCTGAATGGCTACCTCATTTTGCGGAAAGTTCTCCCCCCGAATCTCGTGAATGAGTTGAACCGGGAGTTGGACAAGCTGGAAGCCCTGTCCGACAGCGAGATCTGCGCCAAGGGGCTGACCCGCAGCTACTATCCCGACGAACCGGACAGTTCGACCGGGTGCCGCGATTATTCCTGCACCCTGCTCAAGTACGGAGGAGTCTTCGAGCAGCTCATCGATTGGCCCACGGTGCTGCCCTACATGGAGGCCATGATCTCGGTCCCGATCCGGATTGACGCTCTCCACCTCCTGTCCCGTTGCCCCGGCCGGGCCACCGTCTTTCACCACGGTTACTCGGAGCTCCTCTCCTACAGCGAATTCGCCTGCAACCGGAGCCGCTTCGAATGCGTGAGCGTCAAGGTGGGTTACGCCTTGACGGACGTGGACGTGCACGAGGGGGCGTTTGCCGTGATTCCGGGAAGTCACAAGGGCAACTATGCGAGCCCCCAGCACCTGGAGAACCCGGATGAGAACCACCCCCTGGTGCAGACCTGTCCCTGCCGGGCGGGTGACGCGGTCATCTTCTCCGAGGACCTGACCCACGGCGCCGTGCAGAACCGGAGCCGAAAGATCCGGCGCACCATCTTCGCGTCCTACGCGCCCTCGTTCCAGGCGGCCTGGGACGATCAGATCGAGACCGCGCCCGGTTTCGAGGAGCGGGCCACGCCCCGGCAACTGGAACTGGTGCAGGGACCGCCGCCCTTCGATTCGGCGCCGGGTTTCAACCTGTCCCCATTTCGGGCCTCCGAGTCCGGGTAGCCGAACGGCAAGTCATGGTCGAAAAGAGGCTCTATCAGCAACGAGAGGAAGAGAAGGACATCCGGCCCTTTCAGACCGGGACCGGGATCGAGTATCTGACGGACGAAGACCGATACGGTTTCGACATCGCGGGCTACCTGGTTCTGGAAGATTTTCTGACCGCCGCGCAGGCTGGAGAAGCCACACGGCAACTCCAGGGAAGCCTCGCCAGCCCCCCGGACCACGTGACGCTGCGCCGCAACGGTCCCGAGGTCGAGCTGCTCAACGTCGTCGAGTGCGGCGGGATCCTGGAACAGGCATTCGTCCACGAGCGGCTGGTCGAGGCCATGCAGCAGCTCATCTGGGGAGATCAGATCCGCCTCGTCTCATCCCGCGCCATCGTTCGCGAACCCGGAATCTCGGGACACATATCTCAGGGCGGCCTCGCCGACCCACGGCGCTACACCCGTTACCGCTGTTTCATCGACGGAGAGTTCCGCTGCCTGCTGGTCTCCTGCCTGATTGCCCTCAACGACACCGGGAGCGGGGACGGTTCCTTTTCCGTCATCCCCTCCAGCCACAAGAGCAACTTCCCCCACCCCTACGGGGGGCGTCCTCCCGAGAGCGTTGCGGCCTTGAAGGACCTCCCACTGGCGGCGGGCTCCGCCGTGATCTTCAGCGAGAGCATTTCCCACTGCATGAAGAGATCCCGAACGGAATCCAAGCTCTGGCTTCTGTATCAGTACGGTCCCTCCTACATGGTGGACTGGCCGGGCTGCGAGGCCTCGCCCGAGCTGATGCGGAGGGTGGCGGCCGACGAGACCAAGGCCCGGCTTCTGCGAAAACCGTACTATCACCCCTGACTTATGCAGGAAATCGATCTCATGAAAGCCGTCTTGATCCATCGACACGGAACCCTGGACCAGGTTCGCATCGACGAGGTCCCCACTCCCCGGGCCGGGAGAGGCGAGGTGCTGGTCCGGACCCGCGCCGCCGCCCTGAACCATCTGGACCTGTTCGTCCTGGAGGGCATTCCGGGCATCAAGCAGAAGCTGCCCCACGTATTGGGCTCGGATGCCGCGGGAGTGGTCCAACAACTGGGCGCCGGCGTGGAGGGTCTTCAAGCCGGGGACCGGGTCATGCTCAACCCCGGCATCTGGTGTACGGAATGCGAGTTCTGCCAGGACGGCGAGCAGAGCCTCTGTGTGCGCTACGGCCTGGTGGGAGAACATGGCTCCGGGGTCTATTCCGAATATTTCGCGGCTCCGGCCCGCAACCTGGCGCGGATTCCCGATGGCGTGACCTTCGAGGAAGCGGCGGCATTCTCGCTGGTGAATCTGACCGCATGGAGAATGGTCTGCACCCGGGGCCGGCTCAGACCGGGGGAGGACGTCTTCATTCACGGAATCGGAGGAGGCGTCGCCACCGCCGCCCTGGCCATCGCCAAGTTGTCGGGGGCGCGCGTCTGGGTCAGTTCCTCGTCACAGGAAAAGCTCGACCTGGCTCGGCGGCTGGGGGCCGATTTCTGCTACGACTACACCCAATGCGACGTGGCCCGGGAGGTCTACCGGGACACGAATCGGCGCGGCGTCGACCTGGTGGTGGAGGGCCCCGGCGCATCGACTTGGCTTCAGAGCCTCAAGATGGCCCGAAAGGGAGGCAGGATCGTGACCTGCGGCGCCACCACCGGACCCAACCCGGCCACCGAGATCCGTCTCATCTTCTGGAAGCAGATCGATATCCTCGGCTCCACCATGGGCAACCGGAACGAGTTTGCCGAGATCGTACGTTTGCTGGGCCGGAGAAAACTCCTTCCCTGTATCGACCGGGTCTTCGACTTCGAAGACGCCACCACCGCCCTGGAGCGCCTGCAGTCTCAACGCCAGTTCGGCAAGGTAGTGCTTCGCTTCCGTGATCCGTCCTGAGGTCCGAAGAGGGCACCCACAAAGGGTGCCCCCAGGTTGGGCGCCTCGTCTCAAAAGGTCTGGGTGAGGAACGCGAGCGTCTCCTCCAGGTGGGCCGCCACCAGTTCCCAGCCGTGCGGCTCCCCCTCGAAGATCATGCACTGGTGGGAGACCCCACGCTGGTCCAGAATCCGCGCCAGCGACTTGATGCCATGCTCCATTGGGAAACGCCGGTTGTAGCGGTCGGCGGTGCCGTAGGAGAAGTAGAGATTCAATCCGGCCAGGGAGGCGCTTCGGGCCAGTTCTTCCAGGCTGTTCTGCTTCCAGTAGTCCTGGTCCATCGGATCGCCGAAGGCCTTTTCCACCAGACGCAGGAAGTAGGTGGAACTTCGGGAGGGGTTGGATCGGAGGACCTCGAAGGGGTCCTCGCCCAAAAAGACGATGGGAGAGACGCCGGCCGCTGAGGCGTAGAGTCCGGAATGCTTCATGGCGATCTTGAGAGCTCCGTACGCTCCCATGGAGACGCCTCCGATGGCGCGTCCCCCGGCGTCGGTTCGAACCCTGTACCGCCCCTGAATCGCCTTTAAGAGATCGTTTCGAATGTAGGTCTCGTAGTTGCCGGTCCCGTCGGGAGAATCGGTGTAGAGGCTGTTCTGTCCGTCGGGATGGACCATGACGAAGTGGGGCAGTTTCCCCTGGCTCATGAGAAGGTCG
>JAPOYZ010000601.1:5230-5913 GCA_026706325.1 Candidatus Aminicenantota bacterium | reverse complement strand
CCACCAGAACCCGGACCCGGCCCGTGCCTCAGCCGTGCGCAGCCGGATGCCGGCGGGTCGGCGGTCCGGGTGGGCCGGCTGGTGGATGCAGTGGCCGTCGATGTCGAACTGCCAGCCGTGATAGCCGCATCGCAGCCGCTCCCCGTCGAAGTCACCGAGCGTGATCCGGGCGCCCCGGTGGGGACAGGTGTCCACGAACACCTCGACCCGGCCGGAGTTGTCGCAGGCCAGCACCCACCGCTCGTCGAGCAGTTCGAACCGGAGCCACTGTCCCGCCGCGACATCGCTGGCGCGGGCCACCGGGAACCACTCGTCGTGTATGGGATCGGTCCCGGACATCGCTCCTCGAGACCCCGGCCTGTCCCGGGCCGCTCAGCGCTCCTCGCGCGAGTACGGGATGGCCAGCGCGGCTGGCGCGGCGGTGGATCTCACCCGTCTACCAAGCTTCACCGCCCCCGCCGGGATCAGGATGGCCACCAGCGTCACCACATAGGGCAGCATCGAGAGGAAGAAGCTGAGATCGCTGGCCCCCATGAACGGCAGGCCCCACCCTCGGGCCTGGGCGGTGGTGTCGAGCGAGATCATCGATCCGTACAGCAGGGCCCCGGCCACGGCCCAGCCCGGCCGCCAACCGGCGAATATGGCCACCGCCCGCGCGACCCCGCCCCTCCCCCGGGCGATGT
>JAPOYZ010000601.1:0-5220 GCA_026706325.1 Candidatus Aminicenantota bacterium | reverse complement strand
ATCCGGTCACGCTCACCCCCACCGCGTCGGCCGCGGCCGGGTTCTCGCCCACGGCCCGCATGTTCATGCCGTGGCGGGTGCGGAACAGCACGAACCACAGCACCGCCGGCAGCCCGATGTAGGCGATGTACACGACGGGGTCATGGAAGAAGAACGCCGACACGGCGTCGTGGTTGTCGAGGACCCCGCCCGGGTTGACCTCGCGGAACAGCGTCTGGATCGGGGTGCCGTTGCGGTTCGTGCCCAGCTGGTTCGACAGCCCGATGCCCCCGAGGGCCAGCGCCAGCCCGACCAGCACCTGGCTGGCCCTGAACGCCACCACGCAGACCGCGAAGATCAGACCGGCGACCGCGGCCGCGGCCATGCCGATGAGCATGGCCAGCCAGGGGCTCTCGACCCCCCACGACAGCACCGCTATCACCGAGTACACCGCGCCGATGCCGATGAGCCCCTCCTGGCCGAGGTTGAGAACCCCGACCCGCTCGCCGAGCATGGCCCCGGTGGCGGCCAGCATCACCACCGCGCTGGCCGGGATGGCCGAGCCGATCAGGCTCAGGAAGGCGTTCTCGATGATGGCCAGGATCACGGTCCCGCCCCCTGCGACGCCTGCTCGTCGACGACTTCGTCGCTCCGGCCGTCCGCGTCGTCACCGTCGCGGCGCACCACCCGGTAGCGGGCCGCGATCTCGCCGAGGGCGATGCCGGTGAGGATGACGCCGTAGACGGCGAAGATGATGTACACCGACAGGCCCTTGGTCTGCAGCACGATCCCCGCGTAGAACATCGACGCGATGAACATCCCGCCGCCGATCACTCCCCAGAACGAGGCGCCGGCCAGCGCAGCCACGATGAAGCCCGACAGCCCGAACTGGGCCGAGAACCCGGCGTTCATGGCCTGCGCGCCCGGGGCGCTCAGCTGGAGCATCCCACCGAGGCCGGCGATGGCCCCGGTGAACAGCATCACGATGAGTATCCGCCGCCGCACCGCGATGCCGGCGAAGCCGGCGGCCCGCGGGTTGCCGCAGGCTCCCTTGGCCAGGGCATCGGCGGCCAGATCTCCGTTCACCGCATCCGCCGGCCGCAACACGAAGCAATCGGGATCGTCGGCCATGATGGTGGCCATAAATCGGCGAAAGACGCGGGCCCGGATCAACCCCGACTCGCTGCGTCCGACTTGGCCGGTGGTCATGATCCCGGAGGCCCGGACCACGTCCTGCATGACCCCAGGGAAGTCGTACTGGATCCGCTTTCCCGTGGCGCAGTAGGAGAGATGGCGGGCCTCCGGATGGTAGTAGCCCAGGTATCCCACCTCCAGGAGATCCTCGTAGTAGTGCCAGAGCGTGATGGTGTCGACCCCGACTCCCAGGATGACGATGCAACCGTCCCATTCCACCACCTTCTCGAACGGATTCCCCCGGCCGCACGGCGTGGGACAGTCCCGCTGTCCCCGCAGGGCATCCCTCCGCCGGGCTCCGTTGGCGATCCAGGAGTGGGTGGGATGGCAGCCTCGCAGACGGCCGGGGCGTTGGAGCGCGGCGTTGGGAATCGCCCCCTCCCGGCTGGCCCACCGGCTGGGGCAAAATTCCTGGGGGCAGACCCCGCGGCAGTCCGGGAGGGCCATATGCTCGGTCCAAGCGCCTCCCGTGAAGGCCGGCGTCAATAAGGTCCCCTCCGGTCCCATGGCCTCCAGGAAGGCTTCCACCACCGTCGCCGCGCCTCCCTCGACCCACCCCAGGCTGCTCAGGGAGCTGTGAAGCATGACGCAGTCCCCCTTTCGCACTCCGAGGCGAGCGAGGTCCCGCGTCAGGTGGCTCCTGGTGATGCTTCGGGGCGAAGAGAGGGTGTTGAGAGAGGTCTCTGCCACTGGCTGCGAGAATGTCACAGCGCCCGAAACGGATCAAGACGTCTCGGATCTGGGGATTCCTCCTTTTTTGCAGCTCCAAGCAAGCAGTGAAACAGGAACTGGTCCAACTATGAGCCCATTGAGATCCGTTTGACGAGCGTTGTCATTGGTGACCACATACGGCATGCGCACAAGGACACGCCTGCTCAATTCATACGGTGGGGTGACGGCCGCCCTGAAGCGAGCCGTCGGCCTGCAACCAGCGGCGAAAGGTCGCTCCTTCCAAGTCTTGATTGACGGTGAACCCACTTGGCAGTCGCAAAGGCTGATGGAGACTCGTTTCGGCTGTGCGTAAACAGGGTCTCGTGCCCGATCCGGGAGTGTGAATGGGACAAGGGGGGTGGATTCATAAATGGCGGTCCCGGTGGTTCACAAATACACTTTCCCCGATCTTCTTTCCTTTCAGTCAGTTATGGTCCCGTAACCTTGGGTCCGCGTTGCCGATCCGGGAGATCGGAAGTGGACGGGAGCGCCCCCCCTTTTGCTGCCCGGTGCGGACACTGCAGTGTCGCGCAATTCACATCTGCGCAGCACCCCCTTGGGGGTCGCTCCCGTCGCATTTATCCTGGCGGACTGTTTCTAAATAGTCCGTAAACCACTCTATTTAAATGAGTTATGGAATTTCTATCACCGCTCTCCCCCCCATTCTTTCCACCGGGATGAAACGGATGTCTTTGGCCCTTCGTGGCCATGAACGGACACGTCAGTCCCGGATTGCCGCGTGCCCGGCCCCCCGAGGCCGAGCAACATCAAGAAGGAAAAAGGATTTCGCTCGCGTTGATCGGCTGTGCTCCAAGCCAAGGCTTATTCTCTTGCATTTCTCGTCTGCGGATCGGATCTTGCACGTCAATCCCCCACCAGCCAGGGGTTGGTCGTGTCGGGCTCGAAGAGGCGGAAAATCACCCTTTCCCGCGGCGAGTAGAGGGGCTCCCCATCGTCGGCGTAAACGGCGATACTGGTGCCCTTCCGGCCTTCTTCCACCATGATCTCGTGCATGGCGTCCGCGTCCAGGCCTTCTTTTCGGACCGCCTCCAGGAACGAATCGTAGAGCGACTTGGTCGTCCGGGCTTGGCGTTCTATGAACGCATATTGGGCATTGTCCCAGGCCTCCGGATCGTGCTCGTACTCACTGAGGTCCAGGGTCTTGTCATGCAGTTCGTTCAGTTGCAGCGTGAGGTGGATGAGACGGTCCTTCACGGGGGACGTGTTGGGGATGCCCAACTGGTCCAGTACCTGGTGGAAGTGGCCGTTTCGGAGGGCGTGCCCGGCCCGCATCTCGAAGTACGCGAGGAGGCAGTAGTAGACAGGGGTGTGCTCCTGCGGGATCGAGACGCCCTTGCCGGTCGCCGCCACCGGGGGCGGGTCCACGGCGCGAGCGGCCAGCGGGTCCTCCAGGCAGTCCGACTCGTTGACCCACAGATAATAGGTCAGGAATCGGTCCAACTGGCCTGAGACAATGCCCTCGATCCATTCACGGCGGTGCTCGGGCGGCTTCTCGGGATCGAAGGATCCGGGACTGAACGTGCTCCAAGTGGGAGCCATGGCCGCCGCGCCGCTGGCGTCGTCCAGCACCCGCTTCTTGTAGTCGATGCGGATGTAAAACGCCCGGCCGTCCGTGTTGACGCTGACCTCCAGCCAGGCCCCGCTTGATTTCTCCTCGGACTCCGTCCACAGCCCCGCCTCCTGCAGCCGGGACTGGACGAAGGTGTGGAAGTGCCACGGCCTCAGCCCGAGTTCGCCGTCTTCCGGATCCCACGCCACGGCCGCCGTCTGCATGGGACGGCAGGCATTGTAGAGCTGGAAGCGCTCCCGGCCGTCGGCGTTGATCCCCAGATGCACCCGCATCCGCTCGAGGCGGGAACGGTACGGCTCGGGAATCTCCGGTGCACCCACGACGGGGATCCCCGCCAGCCAGAGGACGGCGAACACGAATATTGGGCGAGGCATCCGTCCGGTCGGAATGACAAACCAACTCAGAAATATCTTCATGCTGCCCCCATCTTTTTCCGTGGGTGATTTACATCGACCGATTTCCTCGGAGTCTCAGGTTCTCCCTCTACCCAGTACAACGTTTGAAACACGTCATTCGTCACAGTTTTTCGAAAGTGGTGACTTTTGGGGGGATTAGAAGGGTCCAAAATCGAAGGCGATTAGGCGACTCTATCCCTTCGCCCCTCTGTGCGAAGTAGGTCGAATGCGCGCATCGATGCGCCGATGGAGCAGCTTGACGGCACGATGCAACCGGGTTGAATCATTCGAGAAGAAACTTTGGAGGAGATATGCCGGCTAACCAGTGGAGAATCCTTCGTACACGCGCAATACGATCACCTGATGGTAGGTGTCCCGGAGAAGCGAGACCATTTCCCGTAGCAGGGCCAGCATCTGCTTCTGTTGGGACAGATCCTCAGTCATCCGAACCGCAACTCCGGACATCCGGCAAAGGTTCGCTCGAAGCTCATGAGGGTGGCCGAGACGCAGCCTCACAGGGTTCACCGCAGCGGGGACAATCTCTCTGGAAGCTCCGATAGCCGCAGTCCGGACAGCGGTAAGCGCGGCGGACGCGGAGCCTCTCCACCGCCTGTTTCCTGAGGGTCTCCAGCCGTTTCTCATGAATGTCGGGGATGCTCATACGTCCCATCTTGCCTGTCAAGGGAGTCATTTGTGGCCTTCCCGATAGGGATATTTTGGACGGGAGCGACCCCCCAGGCGATGGCACGGCCGTGCACATCAGCCTGCCCCGCATTGCCGATCCGGGAGGCAAAAAGGGGGGGTCGCTCCCGTCCACCTCCGATTTCCTCGATCGGCACGGCCAAGCCGCGAGGCGATCCGTAACCCTAACGGGGACAGCAGGTTAGAGGAAAGTGTGCGTGCACATCGAAAGGCCTACCTCGTGCACATGCACCCCATTGTCCCATGTGCGTTCCCCGATCGGCACGAGATGCCACTTTTCGGCAGTGGCTCACCCGCTAGTATCGGCGGAGGAAAGCCGGATATGCGTCGCGCCTCCGGGCACTGCTAACGAAGCGCCTCGACAAGTTCGCGAACGAGTTATTTTCGGCGACCAACTCGGCTCTCTTTTCCTTCGGGTGGTGAGAAACATACACAGGCTCTTCTGCGGGGCGGTGCTCGCGAAATTGTACTGCAGACAACCCTATTGGATCGTGTCCTGCGTTTGTCCAATCCGTGACTGCCTTGTCAATTGCTTCGTCGGCATCATCCACTGCCGACTGGATAAGGCCACGCAGTTGTTCCTGCACATGACCTAGGCCTTCAACGTATTGTCGAACAAAGAGAATTAGATCTCTCTGTTCCGGTTTA
>JAPOYZ010000508.1 GCA_026706325.1 Candidatus Aminicenantota bacterium | reverse complement strand
AGCGCATCGTGGGGATGACCCGGACCTATTACCTGGAGGGGGACGAGTCCGTGCTCCCTCTGAATATCGCGACGTTCGACGCCTTCGAGAACGCCATGAGTCTGGATATCGCCATGGGGGGGTCCACCAATACGGTGCTGCACATCCTGGCCATGGCGCGGGAGGCGGAAGTGGATTTTACCATGGCCGACATCGACCGCCTGTCCCGCCAGGTCCCCTGCATCTGCAAGGTGGCGCCGGCCACGGGCAAGTTTCACCTGGAGGATGTGGCCCGCGCCGGCGGGATTCCGACCATCCTGGGAGAGCTCCAGCGCGCCGGGAAGATTCACTCCGGAGTGGGGACCGTCTCCGGGGACGACATGGAAAACATGATTCGCACGAACGACCTCCGGGCCGGCAACGGGTCGCTGTGTGATTTCGCGCGCCGCCGGGCGCTGGCGGCTCCCGGAGGGGTTCGCACCCGGGAAGCGTTTTCTCAGGAGAGCTACTACCAAGCGTCCGACCTGGACTCGAGGGAAGGGTGCATCCGGTCGGCCGAGCACGCCTATTCCCAGGACGGAGGGCTGGCCGTCCTCTACGGCAATCTGGCCGAGGACGGGTGCATTGTGAAGACGGCCGGGGTGGCCGAGTCGATCTGGGTCTTCGAGGGACCGGCCCGCGTCTTCGAGTCCCAGGAGGAAGCCTGCGACGGGATTCTGGGAGGAGGGATCCAGGCCGGGGACGTGGTGGTGATCCGGTACGAAGGACCCAAAGGTGGTCCGGGGATGCAGGAGATGCTCTATCCCACCTCCTACATCAAGGCCCGGCAACTGGGCGCCAAGTGCGCGCTGCTGACGGATGGGCGCTTCAGCGGCGGGACCAGCGGATTGTCCATCGGACACGTCTCCCCCGAGGCGGCCGAGGGTGGGGCCATCGCCCTGGTGGAAGAGGGAGACCTGATCCGGATCGACATTCCCAACCGAACGCTGGAATTGGCGGTCCCGGACACGGAGCTGACACGCCGCCGCCGGCAAATGGAGGCTCGGGGCCGGGACGCCTACCGTCCGCGCGACCGCCACCGGCCCATCTCCCAGGCCCTGGCCGCCTATGCCGCTCTGACCACCAGCGCCGCCCAGGGCGCCGTCCGCGACATTTCCCAACTCGGTTAGAGGACGGCCCGAAACTCCCGGCGAAGTAAGACAGGCGTCTTTCAGGCGCCAACTGGGTAGAGGACGGTCCGAAATTGGTGACGAAATCAGAATTAATGACGCCTTGAAGCAAGATTTCCTTGACACTGTTGTTTTCATTTCAGCGGTGGTATAAATCATCCAATCTTGCGCCATTGTCTTCTATATCCACAGCGGAGCCGATGTTGCGTACCACCACAACTTTCTTTTGGGGGGAGGATTATCCATGGGTAGAATCATCGTTGCGTTGACCGTCCTGGTGGCCATCATCGAGGGTGTGGGCAACCTGGACACGGGAGGCATACTCGCCTTGGCCCTGGTCGTCCTGGGTATCATCTACGCGATAACCCAGCTCGATCCCGAAGATGCGACTGGCGTGTTGGTCGTTGTCATCGCCTCCGGTGCTGCCGTGAGTTCGGGCGCGTTGGACAACATCCCCGCGATTGGCGGGCACCTGAACGCTATTCTCGGACAGATCGTCATGTCGCTGCATGCGGTTGCCGCCACCGTTCTCGTGTTGAGAATCATCAACCGGCTCAAGGGCTGAACTACATGGAGAGGGGCGGTTTCCAGCCGCTCCTCTCCCTTCTCACCTCATCATCGCACGTCCGACGGGAAGCTCGGCTGAGCCTGTGACAAGTGAGGCGACTCCGGGTTTTTTTGCTTGACACTGTTGTTTTCATTTCAGCCGTGGTATAAACCTTCCAACCTTGCGCCATTGTCTTCCATATCCAGAGCGAAAACGAAGCCGATGTAGCGTGTCATCACAACTTTCTTTTGGGGGGAGGAACATCCATGGGTAGAATCATCGTTGCGTTGACCGTCTTGGTGGCAATCATCGAGGGTGTGGCCAAACCGGAGACGGGAGGCATACTCGCCTTGGCCTTGGTCGTCCTGGGTATCGTCTATGCCATAACCGAGGTCGATGCTGAAAATGCGACTGGCGAGCTGGCCGTTGTCATCGCCTCCGGTGCTGCCGTGAGCTCGGGCGCATTGGGCGGGTTGGACATTATCGCGGGGATTGGCGGACACATCAACGCCATTCTCGGGCAGATTGTCGTGGCGCTTTATGCAGGAGCCGCCACTGTACTCGTGGTGAGGATCATCAACCGGCTCAAGGGCTAAGTTTTATGGTGGGGAGCGGCAGGACGCCGCTCCCCACCCCCTCACACCGCTTCGTAGCACGCACGGCGGAAAAGCTCGGCGCTGGGGACAAGGGCTGAGTATTACCTCTCAATCGCCGGACATCCTTGGTCCATCCGGTTCGGCGCACCGTCGGCGTCCATCCGCCCTCAACCCCTTCCTGTGTCCCAACGCCGGGGGATCCGGTCGTCTTTTCCCTTTCTTACTCCAAACCCCTTTCGGGCTTTTTCTAGAAGTAGAACTTGAGCGCCCCCTGTAGCTGCCGGGCCGGTTGGGCTTTTCCCAGAGCCCCGAATTCGGAGGTCCCGAACTCGCCGGTCTTGGAATTGCCCGTCAGCAGGAAGTTGGGATGGTTGGTGGCGTTGAAGGCCTCCAGGCGCAGCTCCAGCCGCCGGCTGTCCTGGAACTGGAAGGTGCGCCGGAGTGAAAGGTCCAGATTGATCACACCCGGTCCCTCCACCGAGCTCCGTCCGGCGTTGCCGTAACGGAACATCTCCGGACGCCGGAACGCCCCCGTGTCGAACCAACGGGACGGACTCCGCTCCGAGTCGGCGAGGTTGGGATTCCGAATCCGGTCCGGCCATTGGGAATGGTAGGACCCGGTGTCCAGCGTATCGCCGGGCAGGTAGACGGTAAACCAGCCGCCGTCCTGGAAGCTGGCGATGGCCCGGATCGACCAGCCGCCGAGCATCTTCGCGAGCGCCCCTTTCGAAAGAAAGGCGCGTCCGGCTCCGAAGGGCAGATCGTAGCCGGCGGTCACCATCACTCGTCTGGGCGTATGAGATTCGGAAAGGGCCCGGTTGGCGGCATGCGGCATGTTGCGGGATCGGAATCGGCGGCGCGAGGGCGGACCCTGGTATCCGCCCCCGTTATCGATCTGCCGGGACCAATCGAGAACCAGCAGGGCCGAGAGTCCGTAGCGGTCCGGTCTCTTCTCCACCTGTAACTGCATGCCGTGGAACCAGGCGTCGGCGTCGGCGAAGGGCATCTCGACGGTTTGCAGTTCGGGGTAAGGGCGGCGGACGCTCCGGTCTCCCGGACCGGGGACCGCATCGTTCAGAGAGATGGTCTCCAGACGGTTGAAGGAGCGAGATCCCAGGTATCCGACCTGCATCAGGATGCTCGGAGACAGCCGGTGCTGAAGGCTCAGCCCCCAGGAATGGGTGGCCGCCAGCCGAAGCGGCGTCTCCATCCCCGAGTGGTTGGGAGCCGCCGAGTCCGCCAAGGTTGCCGGAAACGGATCGGACAATCTCAAGGTGGCCTGCTCCAGGGGCGCCAGGAACACCAGGCGCCGAGCTCCCGGACGTGGATTCTTGGCCATTTCCTGAACCTGGTTCAGATCGGGCTCGTTGGAATAGATCCCGTAGCCGCTTCTCAGCACGGTGGCGTTTCCGAGCCGATACGAGATCCCCACGCGGGGAAGGATGGCGGCAGCCCGGTTCCACTCGACCAGGGGAAAGCCGGGTTCGAAACGGCCGGTTTCGGGAGCCGGCGGGTCCGCGTCCACGAGCGGGGGAGTCAGACGTCCCTCGGCCACGTCGAAGTTGGCCATGAAGCCCCGCTTGTCCCGCCACGGGAGCCGAAGCTCATATCTTAGTCCCAGCGTGAGGGTTAACCTGGGCCGGACCCTCCACACGTCCTTGAAGTAGAAATAGAAGCTGTTCTGGTGGAAGTTGCCGCGGAAGTCCTCGCCGCCCAACTCGGTGCGCACCGGATGTCCCAGGAGAAAGTCGGCGAACGCGTTTCCCGTATACCGGCTGAAGAACTCGAATCTGGAACGGCGCTGCATGACGTAGAAGTTGTAGTGCTGCCGAAATTCGACCCCTCCTCTCAGAGTGTGGTTGCCGCGGGACCAGGAGACGTCGTCCTTGACCTGCCAGTTCCCCAGATTGGCATGCCCCACGGCGCCCGAGTCGCCGATTCCGGTGTAACCCTGGATGACGATCGAGGGAACTCCGCTACGGTCGGCGTCGCTCCCCAGCAGTTCTGGAATTCCGAGACTCAGAGGGACTTGGGGCTTGGGCCGGGAGGGGCCGGCAATGTAGGGGCGAAAAAACCAGTGGATGCTCGCCGCGTTGATCACTCCGTTGCCCAGGGTCCTGGTGTTGGAGACGGATTGTCCGTAGGACCGCAGAGGCTGCACCGCCGAGAAGACGCTGAATGTCCGGGGGGAAACCTGGGGACTCGAATCCCAGATGAAGCGGCCGGCCCATCGGCTGCGGGGCGACGTCGCAAGATCCACGCGCGAGATAATCTGAGGATTGTCCAGGTTCGCCGTCGAATCGGGACTGGTGAAGTTCAGGGGGCCGGGCGTATTCGGAGACGGCCAGAAGGGGAGGAGCTTCGTGGACACGGGATCCAGGCGTTGCTGGGGCAGCCGGCCGTCCGGGAACGGTTTCCCGGTCGCCGGGTCCAGGATCGGCGATGAGAACTCGCCCCGTTTTTCGGCATCGGTGGGAACGACTCCGGTCAAGGGCCGGGTCTCCCGGATCGACCGGAACTGGTAGGAAAGGAAGAACCAGGCCCGGTCCCTCCCGTCGAACAGGGCCGGGATCAGGATGGGACCTCCCAGGGTAGCGCCCAACTGGTTGCGCTTGAATTCCGCCTTCCCCTGTTCAAAGAAGTTGCGGGCGTCCAGGTTGTCGTTCCGGTGAAACCAGTACAGGTTTCCATGAAACCGGTTGCTGCCGCTCTTGGTCACGGCGGTGATCTGACCGCCGGGACGCACGCCGTACTCGGCTGAATAGAGGCCGGTCTTCACGTCGAATTCCTGCAAGGCGTCGGTGCTCGCCTTGAACGGGGTCTCGCCGTCCCCGTGGGTGAAGAGGGTGCCGTCGATATAGGTGAGATTGTCCTTGAACCTCATCCCCATGACCTGGACGTTGCCCCCCCTCGGCTTCGAGGGGGGGAAGCCGAGGGAGCAGCCCCCGCCGCCAGACCGGCCAGCTTTCCCATGTCGCGGGCGTTGACCGGCAAAGAGTCGAGTTTCTCCTGGTCGATGACCTGCCCCAGATCCGTCCTCCCGGCTCCCAGCAGTGCCGGACCCGCTTGTTGGACCGAGGTCTCGGCGGCGTCCCCCCGCCGGAGTTGGAAATCCGCCCGGAGGGACTGTCCCACCAACAGCTCCAGATCCCGGAGAACCATCGTCCGAAATCCCGCCGACGCCACGGTCAACTCGTACTGTCCCACCGGGAGGCCGTCGCGCCGAAAATAGCCCGCCGGGCTGGTGAGAAGCTCGACGGCCTGATTCGTGTCCTGGTGTCTCAGGCTGACCTGCGCGTTCACGGCAGGCGATCCGTCCGGCAGCAGGACCCGGCCCAGAATGGTGCCGGTGTCGATCTGGGCCTCCAGGAGAACGCCGGCCGTGAGGCAGACGAACAAACCTGGCACCAAAAAAATTCGCATGAGACTCATGACGACCAATCCGCGCTCCATGATACCTGTTGGCGAATCGCTTCCCATGTCCGCGGCGCGGGCTCCCGCTTGCTTAGCAAGGGCCTTTCCTGGACACTCGGATCCCAACCTGCCCAGCAAGAAGGGAAGGAAACCATGAATCGAAGACGCTTCGTCGGTTCGGTGGCCGGGACTGCCGGGTTTGCCGCTGCCATGGCCCAGG
>JAPOYZ010000462.1 GCA_026706325.1 Candidatus Aminicenantota bacterium | reverse complement strand
GCCGTTGATGAAAAACCGGCCGTGGTTGCCCCGGGCGATGATGTGGACCCGGTTCCATTCGGGGCGGCGATTCACATCATCCACTGTCAGCGGATCTTCGATGCGGGTCAACCGGGGCGTCTCGTCGGCACCGATGACCAGCCGGGTCCCGCGCGGATTGGAGGGCTCGGGGCGGGAACCAAAATGGAAGTCCCAGGAGCCCAAAATGTTCTCTCCGATGCCCACGTGCCCCAAGTCGGCGTGATAGCTCTCGAAATAGCGCTTCCCGGTCACGTCGACCCGGGACCGGATGTCGATGCCGGTGTTGGCCTCGGTCAGCAGCCGATAGCTCAACTTGAGCTCGAAGTCGCGCAGGTCCCGGTCCTTCCAAAGCAGGTAAGAGGTCCGTCCCCGGCACTTGCCGATCAGGCGCCCCTCGTGGACGGACCAGTCTTGGAGCGTCCCTCCACCGGCAGCCTGCCACCCCTCGAGACTCACACCGTCGAAGATGGACACGAACCCCTCGTCTTCGTCCGAAGCTGAACCGCCGCATCCCAACAGCAGAACGCTGGTCAGGAGCGCCAGGATCGAGAGCCGATAGAGCCTGGTCCATTCGCTGCTTCGGTCCGGTCTCCGCATCATTTGCCGCCGTCTTCCTGTTGCTTGCCGTAGGCGTGGCGGTTGAAGATTGCCCGGATCTCGGCGGCGCTGCCCGCCGCCTGCAACTGGGCCATACGCGCCTCCTCTTCTTCCTGCAGAACCCGCACGTTATTCAGCACCGGCTCGAGCTTGTCGGCCGGGAACTTGACGGCGCCGTTCTCGTCCATGTGGATGATCTCGCCAGGAGACACGTCCATGCCCGCCACCGTCACCGGGACGTTGACGGCGTGGAGGGCTTGGGGGCCGTGGCCGGGAGTGGCGCCACTAAGCATGTATTGAAACTCCATGGGCCGGATCTCGTCCAAGTCACGGGACGGACCGTTGGAGATGGCCCCCACGCAGCCGATGGCCTTGAGAGCGGAGGTCATGTTGCCTCCCGACAGACCGACCTTGCCGGCGATCTCAGGCGGGAAATTCTGCTGGAATACAAGGATCGTTGGCTGCTCGGACGCTTCCATAGCCTCCAGCACATCGATGAAGGTCAGGTGATTGTAGGTGGGATCGGGGAGCCCATAGATGCAGGTGATGGCGTAACCGACGGTCCGGCCCAGTTCGGGGTACATGCAACGGATCGACTGGTCGGTGTACCAGTTCGTGGTCCAGGGATTGTAGAGCCCCAGACACAGGGGGTGGTCGGGGTAAGTGGCCACCACGTTGGTGATGGAGGGGGTGTCGAAGTTCTTGAGTTCTTCCAACATTTCAGATCGGTCCATGTTCTGTTCCTTTCCCGTCAGGCCCGGAATCGAATTCGCGGCCGGCACCGGCGACCGGCCCATATCATCACAGAAGTACCAGGTGGTTGAAAGTGTCGGGGGCGCTCGCGCGTAGTAAACTGGGCGGGAGTGCTCCGGAGCGGGCCCGGACAACAACCGGAGCCGGCCGAAACGAGGAGAATGCCATGGAGATCGTTCGGGAGAGAGACAAGGCCGCCACCAGTCGGGCCGCCGCCGCCAGGGCCTCATCCAAGCTGCGGGAGGCCATCGGCCGCCGGGGCGCCGCCCGGTTCTGCGTGGCTACGGGCAGTTCTCAATTCGACTTCCTGCAGGCCCTGACCTCGGACCGATCCATCGACTGGTCCCGGACCACCATGTTTCACTTGGACGAGTACACCGGGATTTCCGAAGACCATCCCGCCAGCTTCCGGCGCTATCTCCGAAAACGCCTGGTGGATCGGGTGCAACCGGGAGAGGTGCACTTCATACGGGGCGAAGCGCCCGACCCCCAAGCCGAATGCCACCGGATTTCGGACCTCATCCGGAAGGGCCCCATCGACGTGGCCTTTATCGGCATTGGAGAAAACGGCCACTTG
Organism: Candidatus Aminicenantota bacterium; assembly: GCA_026706325.1. GTDB lineage: Bacteria > Acidobacteriota > UBA6911 > RPQK01 > JAJDTT01 > JAJDTT01. Next base: position 4,002 of record JAPOYZ010000462.1, on the reverse strand, counting down.
GCCTTCAACGACCCGCCGGCCGATTTCGATACCGAGGAGCCGTACATCCTGGTCACGCTGGACACCGCCTGCCGGCAGCAGCAGGTCTCCGAGGGGTGGTTCGCCAGCATCGACAAGGTTCCGGCACAGGCGGTCTCCATGTCCATACGGCAGATCATGAGCGCCGAGTCCATCGTCTGCACCGTTCCCGGCATCCGCAAGGCCGAGGCGGTCCGCAACTGCGTGGAAGGCGAAGTCACTCCGCTGCACCCCTCCTCCATCCTCCGAACCCACGCCGATTGCCATCTCTATCTGGACTTGGATTCCGCTTCCCTTCTGGGAGATGCCTCCGGCTGAGGGTCTCAAGGCGGCCCGGAGCTTCACGACGGGCCATCCGGTAGAATGGCTCACAAGTCTGGACAATTTGCTGGTTCCGATTGGAGGAACTGGAATTCGGTAGCAGATTTCAAATCTCGCTCGTTATCAGGTATGCAGGCAACATTTGACGGGAACCCCGTCGAGAGGAGGGGCGAATGCCGGAGCCGGCGGGCTCCGGCTGCGAATCGACTATCGGAGAGGTCCCGAAGCGCCGCCATTGCCGGATGGAAAAGGAATCGGTCAGGTACAGAGAGTCGATCTGGAGCGTTCCGGCTACGTGGCGGGACGCCTACTTCAAACTGTTCGTTTCTCTGGTTATCGTGGCCACAGGTCTGGTCGTATGGCAGGAGGTGGCCGATGGGGCGACGGGCGGCAGCGTTGGGACATTCCTGGCCATCGCGCGGGGGCTGTCGCCCGTGGTCGTCGTGGTCGCTGCCTGGAGCGTGGTTTCCGTGGAGGTGGGACGAATGTTCTCGGAGTGGTATCTGAATCGACGTTACGCCAAGGGACTGGCTGAGGGACGCGCTGAAGGACGCGCCGAGGGGCGAGCCAGGGAACGCAAGCGCTGGGAATCGTGGAACCGGGCACGAGTGGCCGCCGAGGAACAAGGGAAACAGTTTACCGAGCCGCCTCCCGCAGCCGTTGACGACCGCCAGCCCGTTGAGCGCGTCTGAGACCGGAATATGGAGGACGAACCACCGCGAATCCGGTTGCTCCGAGTTCTGAAAGTCGCAAGCGCTGTGGAGGATTCACCCCAACGGCTGGCCACTGAGATCTGCGCGCATCACGAGACCCTGAGCCTGACCCACCGGTTGTGGGTTACGGACTCGACGGTGCACCAGAAGTAGACCAGCAGGTCTCCGTCCGGAAGCAGGATTCCCCACGGCCTCCCGAAGGCGATCTTCTGGTGGGCATCGATGAATTCGTCCACCGCTTTCGCGGTCATGGTCTCCTCGCCGGCCCGGAACACCACCGCCTGGTTCTCGACGTCGTAATTCTCCAGGTCCTCGGTGATGGCGACATGGACCCCCTGGGGTTCGCGCCGGTAGTTGTAGATGGCCGCCACCCGCCCGTCGGGAAGCGCGATGGGGGCGCAGAGCTGACCTTGCAGGTTGGTGGGCCGGGGTTCGCTCCAGGACCGGCCCGAGTCCTCCGAAACGACCCAGTGGTCGTTCACGTCCTCCCCCTGCCCGACGCCCCATGTCCGGGTCCAGAGGGTGGTGTAGATCCGTCCATCCGGCAACACGGCCTGCATCTGGTCGGCGTAGTGGAGCCGTTCCTCCGGGTCGTCGGCCACCACCGACCACTCGTCCCAGGTCCGTCCCTGATCGGAAGAGAAGACGGCCCCCGCCTTCTGGTCCACCGGCCCCTCGTAACCGTCCGGCTTCCAGGTCTCCAACGGGTACATCCAGCGGTCGGGCGCGAGTATCAGGAGCTGGCCCGAAAGGCTGCTCACGTATCTGTCGGCAGGCAGCGGGTTGGGCACCACCTCGGGTCCCGACCAGGACCGGCCCTGATCGGAAGAGCGGAAGAGAACCATCTGAGTCGGTTTCAGGCCCTCCGTGGCCGGATTGTACATCTCGTCGTTGTCCAGGAGATAACGGGCGGCCGCCATCACCAGGCTTCCATCCTCCAGAGGAGCGAGCATCGGGGCCCGGTAGCACCAGCCATCCGCCGGGAGACCGCCGTGGATGCTCCCTTCATTGGCCCAGTTGCGTCCTCCGTCCGTGGAGCGCAACACCTCGATGTGGTTGTCCGGACAGCACAAGCCGCTCCCGACGTGTTGCGCCGCCAACAGGAGCCCGTCCTGGAGGACCCTGACGCAGGGAAAGTAGGCGCCGCGTCCCGGAACGTGAGAGAGGATCCCTCGATCCACGATTTCCAGCATGGGAGATTCCTCGGAAGTCGGTCGCGCGGAAGAGGCTACCTCTCGTAAGTCACCCAGGCCGGAGAGCCCCAGGCGATCTCGCCGTCGTCCTGCAGGACGCGAACATAGTAATAGCTCTCACCCGACTCGCCCGCGTCGCCGTCGGTGAAGTCCAGGCGGAAGGCCGGCTCGCCAGGGTCCACGGTGTAGAGGACGCGGTTGTCCTTGATCAGGTCGACCCGCTTAATTTTCCCGGTCCCCAGGATGTTCGCCTGGATTCTCACCGGCTCTGAGCTGGTGAAGATCGCCCCCATGAGGTGCTCTCCGCCGGACCCCACGAACCGGACGTCCAGCACGATGTTGTCGGTCGCAGCATACGCCCGGCGGGCCCGTATGGCCTCCATCAGACCCTCCCGGGTCAGATTCTCCGCGATGAGGCAGGCATAGCTGATGTGCGTCGAGAGGTGATCCGAAGAGGCGATGAAACCCAGCTTGAGTCCCTTCTCCAAGGCGCTCCACGCGGTGCCGTCACGGCGGGACGGGGAATTGTCTTCCTGGAGCGTCGGTGTAGCCTCCAGCGTCTTGGGCCGGGGGGAACCCGGATGCTCGTAGGTGTCGCGCATGCCCTGGTAGATCTCCAGCAGAGTCTCCACCTCGGGATCGCTGTCCCGCCAATCGGTACCGGCCCCGGTGGCGATGGTGTGGGGGATGGAGGTGCCACCGGCCCGGCGCAGATAGCCGAAGAGGCGGCCGGCGCCGTCCAGACCCATGCGTTCCGCCGTCAGCACCTCCAGAATGTTGTTTCCGCGTTGGGTGAAGAGGACGTTCCGGTGGCCGTTGGGAAACTGGACCGAGCGCTCGTAGGCATAAAACGCCGTGAATCTGCCGTCGAAATGGAACAGATCGGCGAATTTCTGGGTCCGCCACCAGGCGTACGGCTCGGCTATTTCGTGGTTGTGGTCCGAGGTCCCGAGAAAGTCCATGGCGGCGGCGTCCAACGCGTACCGGTAGGCGTCCAGCAGACCCCCGTCGCCGCCTCCGTCCAGGGAGATGTCGGTGTGCCGGTGCGTGTCACCCCGGTAAATGAAGTAGGCCTTTCCTCCAGTCTCCACCTTATAGGAGCGGATCCGGTCCACCTGCTCGGCCTCGTTGGGATGGACATGCTCCATCTCACCCACGGCGGCCGGAGACCAGGCCTGCAGCGCCAGGTTTTTCTGGCCCGGGCTCGAACCCAACGGGGAGACCATCACACGTCCGTATTGCGGCAATCCCGACTTGGCGCTCCGCATGTCGGTGGCCCAGATGCCCCAGATGCGCCCGTTCTCGTCGAGCGCCGTGGCCGGCGACATATCGTTCCGACCGCTGCTCTGCCGCACCCGGACCAGTTCACTCCATCGGGAGCCGTCATAGCGGGTGACGTGGATCTCCCACATGGGGAAGTACCGGGGCCTCCCGGCGGGGCCCCGCTTGGTGACGTTCCGAACCAGCAGCCAGGGATGCCCGTCCGAGTCGATCTGAAGATGCGGCAACTCCCATTCGCGGGCCGCATCCAGGCGTTCCCCCACGGGATGGGCCGTGGTGAGCAGTTGCTCGCCGTCCACACAGGCCAGGCCGAGCCAACGGGACTCCCTCAGCTCCGTCCCCCTGCGTTGAACCAACCGGCCCGTATCCTTGCCCCACTCGGGGCCCGACTCGTGCCACGCCACCCAGATCTGGTCCTGCTGGTACACCGCGAACGTCGGGGCGGCCTCGAACCGCTCGGTCCCCGCCACCACCTG
>JAPOYZ010000641.1 GCA_026706325.1 Candidatus Aminicenantota bacterium | reverse complement strand
TCCCCTTCGAGGCGGCGCGGAGAGTAACGCCAGAGCAGCCGGTTGCCGGCGTCGATTTCCGCGGCGGCGTCTCTCCAGGCCGAGGCCTGACGATAGGTTTGCGACGTCATGATGAGGCGGTGCAGGTTCTTGACGCTCCATCCGCTCCGGATGAACTCGCCGGCCAGCCAGTCGAGCAGCTCGGGGTGGGTCGGTAGTCCGCCATTGAAACCGAGATCATTGGGGTTCTCCACCAGGCCCCGTCCGAAGAGGTGGTGCCAGACGCGGTTCACCATGGTTCTGGCGAAGATGGGATTTCGGGGATTCGCCAGCCACTCCGCCAGCCGAATTCGGCGATCCGCTTCGGGAGCGTCTACCTCCAGTCCGAACTCGGGCGAACCAGCCGGGATGCAGGACAAGCCCCCGGCCGATACCTTCTCCAACTTCGTGTTCGGGTCGCCGCGTTCCAGCAGCCAGGTCGAGCCGGGCTGCCGGACGTCGGCGGCATAGATCCTCTGCGGGTCCGGAATCGCCTCCCGCCGGGCCCGCAAATTCTTCAGTTCGGCCCGCAGTTTGAGCGCCCTCGATCTCTCGGCGGAAGTCATGACCGGGTCCAATTCTTCTTGCCGGACATTGGGAGCCCCGCCCCGGTAGGAGGCCTCCACCTGATCCGCGGTCAGGGCGACGTCGTAAAGGCGCGCTTCCTCCAGTTCAAGGTCCTTGGAGACGTTGAACGCCACTCTCGCTTCCCCGGCCAGGTAAGTCTGCAGCCGGCCTTCCGGGATCCTGACGTCGGGAGTGTAGGCCTCGCCGTAAGGTTTGCCATTTCGGTAAAGGCGAATGCTGTGGTCGGCCCCGTAGCAGATCACGATTTGGATCAACCGGGCGGCCTCGCCGGTTTCCGCTGTCCCGTTCCCATCCGCGGTGCGGAAGGAGCTGCTGCTGGAATTCAGCCACTCCTTGGTGTCGCCGCCGGAGAACATGATGCCGTCCTTGACGGCGCCGAGCAAAGCTTCCGTGTTGTGGATTTGAACGGCGGTGATCAGCTCTTCCGGAAGCCGGTTCAACCAGAACCAGGCTTCGATCGTCTTTTCCCGCAATTCCCGGGGGAGCGGGACCGTCTTGACGGCCGCCGACACTTTGGGGTCTGTGCCGGCGGCCACCCGCAGGCGCCCTTCGGCCAGGACCACTTTTTCCGACATCTCGATGTGCTGGGACCCCGCCGAGTCTCGGCTGTTGAGATCGAAGGTCCACCGGGCGATGGGAGAGGGCGCGGTGACGTTCGCCGGACCGCCTGCCCTCCGTGACAGCACACGCCGGCGAGCGGGAAGCTCGATGGAGGCCAGACGGTCTTCGAGCCGTGCAATCGGGTCCTCGAGTGATTGCACCCGTTCCAGGTGCGCGAGCTGCTCGGCAGGCGTCAGCAGGTCCCGGTCTCCCTGCCAGACGCCGTCGAAGGCGGCCTTCATCCGGTAATACTCGCGCTGCGGGATGGGGTCGTACTTGTGGTCGTGGCAGCGCGCGCAGTTCACGGTCAGGCCCAGGAAGGTCTGCGAGACCGTCCCGATCATCTCCTCCATCTGTTCCTGCCGGACCATCTCGCGCTGCACGGGAACGCTGGACATGAATCCCACGGTGTCGGAGGGTCCGGACACCAGAAACCCGGTGGCGACGACACCGTCACGGGTGACCGGCGCCAACACGTCGCCGGCGATCTGTTCCCGCGCGAAATCCAGGTAGGGTTTGTCCCGGTTGAAGCTCCGGATGACGTAGTCGCGATAGGGCCAGGCGTTTTCCCGGAGCGTGTCCCGTTCGAACCCCTCGCTCTCGGCGAAACGCACCACGTCGAGCCAATGCCGCCCCCAGCGTTCCCCGTAGCGGGGGGACGCCAGAAGCCGGTCGATCAGCTTTTCGTACGCCGCAGGCGAGGAGTCGTCCAGGAAGGCCGTGATCTCCTCGAAGCTGGGCGGCAACCCCATGAGGTCGTAGCCGGCTCGGCGGATGAGCGTCCGGCGGTCGGCCGGCGGACTGGGGTCCAGACCCGCTTCCTTCATCCGGGCGTAGACGAACCGGTCGATGGGGGAGGCTTGCCAGTGCTCCGGAGTGGTATCCGGCGATGGCGGCTGAATCTTGCGCAAGGGCTGGAAGGACCACCATTTGGAGTCGCTGCGCTTGATTGGCGACTTTGGCCCGATCGGACGGTCCCACGCCGCGCCGGCGGCAATCCAATCCCGGAAAACCTCACGATCCGCCGCGGACAGTGGACTCCCGGGAGGCATCTCCCCGGAGGACACCTTGGACCACAGGAGGCTGGACTCGGGATGACCGGGGACCAGAGCCGGCCCGTGGTCCCCGCCGTGAAGGGCGCTTTCGAGCTGTGTCAGGTCCAGTCCCGAAGTCGCCAATTGGGAGTTGTGGCAGCCGAGACATTCGGCCGCGATCAGTTCGATAGCCTGCGACTCCAGGTCCGAAGGGCCGACCTCTGAACGTGTCTGGCTCGCCAACGCCAGCCCGGCGATCAACAGGAATACGATGATGGTTCTGTTTCTCTTCAAGAGAGGGACCTGCGGGCAATTTTACACCAACCGGCTCTCTTGTCTCGGTCTACGGGCGGGGGTTTTCCAACCCCCGAATCCAGGGAGTGGGGGGCTGACAGTCCGTTGCGCTGTCCTACGGAGCTACGATCGCGATCCCTTGAATTGCGGAGAGGACGGTCCAAGGGTGTCTCCGAGGGTTTCGGTCCCGCTTCGTTCAGTCGCCCATTCTTGTTTCGAAGGGGCTGTACTCCACAAGGGCCGACCGCCCGATGATGTCGACTATGGTTACCGACATTTCGACACCGAACGCATCTGTAAGCCTCATCGGCTTTCCCAGCCGGAAGGAAACCGGTTGCTGCCGTCCTTGCTCGATGGCGACGTTGTCTGCATACAGATAGGTCCGGTCGGAAGTATCGCGTATCGGGTTCAGCCGTCCGCGCAGTCCGGGGAGATGCCCGGTAGCCTGTGGGAAAATGACCGCGCCTCCGGCCGGGAGCGGAGCCAGTTCCAGCAACAGGCCGCCCTGGCGCGGCGTCCAGTCCCTCGCCAACCCGGCAGCGTACCCGGAAACTGCGGCGTAAACGGTCATCGGCAGATGCGTTGTGTACAGGTCGAAGTCTGCTTCGCCGGCTTCGTCGGTTGTTGCCCGTTTCCAAGTCTTATTCGGAAACAGGGCCAGGATATCGACGCCGACCAGAGGTTCCCCCTCCGAGTGCACCGTGACCGTGGCGTCCGACGGCGTGAGCTCAAGTCTGGCGGCTGGGATGGCCAGAACCAGACTCGACTCATCAATGACTCTGTACTCCGGCTCGACGCCGGCGGTCTCGCGGGTTTCCGTGAGGATGATCGAAACGCCGTCCCCTCGGCGTTCCATCATGTATCGGCGATGCCGAGACCCGGGAACGTCGCCCACGGGGATTCGTCCGAATACGGAAGCGAGTACTTCATTGCGTGTTGCCTGGCTCGAATCCATGCCTTCTATTGTCATCCCGTTTGGAAGCTGACCGGGCGAGTCGATCTCCAGCCGATCCTTGAACATCGACAGCCTGATCCGCCGCGAGGATATTGAGTAGTCGCGGTGCACAACCGCGTTGACCACAGCTTCGAACACCGCAGCCCTGCTGTACTGCGGCGCATCTTCTCGCGAAGGTGTCTTGCGTGCCGAAACGCGCATGTTGCGGACCACGAACTTCACCGCGTGATCGATCTGGATGGGAAGCGGCCCTGTGATTTCCTGTGCGTCCAACTGGCCGGAGGCGCGATCCTTGCCGCGATAGCGGGTCGCCACGATAGTCGCTTGCGGCAACCAATCCTGGGGCGAGTTGGTGCAAAGCAGCACACCAGCTACCGTGGCCCGGTCCACATCGGCTTCATCAAGCGCCAGAAGCCGAAGGTTCATCAGAGCCCGTGGAGGGTCGGCCGCTCCCGCCACACTGAGCAGCGGTTCCCAAAGTCGCTCGTTGAGGGTCTCGAAGCCGGTCTGCGGAACAATCTGCCGGTCGAGCCAGAGGTAGCGGCTCTGGGCGCGTCTCTGCGCCAGCCGCAGACGTTCGTCGCCACCGAGTCGGCGTCTGGTTGCGCCGACCCGGATGAAAGCGCGACCAGCGCGCTCGTGCACGGCATCGCCCCGCGGCACGACCACGAGTACGAAGGCCCTGCCGTCGAGTTCTCGATGATGAACATTGATGCGAAGGGAAGGTTCCAACCTGTCCGTGCTCACTTCGACCAGCATATGGTCAAGAGCGGCCATCTGCTCCGGAGACATACCCTGGATCCGACCGCCGTCGGTAACCCCGCAAAGAAGCACGCCCCCATTCGCGTTGGCGAAGGCCGCCATCTCATCGGCGAGATTGTCTCGCCGGGGGCTTTTGGGGCGGTCGCCACTGAACTCGATCTGCTTGAATTCCCAACCGCTGTCCTCGCCTAAGCGCAAACGCTGGCGGATTTCCGCGTCGGTGACGTTCAAGAGTTCCCTCCCGGCTTCACGGCCCCCATCCGAACCCACGAACATGCCCGCCAAGCACGATATGCTTGTGCTTGGCTGGATCCATTGAGCCGCGAAACGTATCGGCTATCGCCCACATCTCGGCCTCGTAGCCGATCGTGGCGCCGCTGTCGGTCTGCTTGGTGGGCATTTTCGTTGATGTAATCATTTTCCCTTAGCCCTGGATGAACTCCCGGATCCGAATCCCAGCCAAGATACAACATGTTGTCGTGACTCGGTCACCACAAGGGTCGCCCTTACGAGGGTGGGCTTGCGGGGATTTGACCTGATTATTGGGGGAACTTCTGGTTCCACCCTGGGGAACGCGGGTTGTCCGGCCCCTGAAACCGGGAAGCAGAGGACTGAGATTCCTCTCCCAGGGACTCTATTCGCCTTCCCTCACTGTAATTCGGACGTCGGCCGGCAGGTCATGGAGGGCCTGTTTCTCCCCGCTCGGCCAAGTGACTTCGAGCGATTCCACCCGGGTTCTGCGTCCCAACCCGAAGCTCACCCGATAGGGGTTGGTGGACCCGAACCCCTCGCTGCCCTTCACTTCGCGGTGCACGATCAAACCGCCGGCCCGGGCCACCAGCGTGGCCCCCACGCCGTGGCGATTGCTTCGGGTCCCGGCGAGATCGACCTGGAGCCAGCGGTTCCGGTTCCCCTTCTCGTTCCTGTAGAAGGCGTTCTCCCACATGTCCCCGGGATCGGCCGCTCCGATCTGGGCGTAGATGTCCAGGTCGCCGTCCCCGTCGTAGTCGATGAAGGTTACGCCGTGCCCCTTTCCGATGTGGCCCAGCCCCGAGGTCATGGTCAGGTCCGAAAAGGTCCCGTCGCCGTTGTTGCGGAAGAAACGGTTGGGCTCCAGGCGGGAGAGCTTCGGGTCCCCCGTGCCGAAGAAGATGTCCATGTAACCGTCGTTGTCCACGTCGGCCACGCCGGCGCCCATGCTGCCCACCGGATAGTAGAGCTTGGCCTCCCAGGTCGCATCGGTGAAGGTGCCGTCCCGGTTGTTTCGGAACAGCCGGGGCGCGTTGCGATCGACCGCCTCCAGGTTGGGGACGGAATAGGACCGCTGCAGGCCGGCCAGCACCGCCGGCCAGGTCCCCAGGCTGGTGGCCAGGATGTCGGGATAGCCGTCATTGTCGTAGTCGAAGAAGAAACAGACGTATCCGGCATGGGCGGGCTGCACGGCCCCTGCCTGCCGGGCCACCTCGGTGAAGGTGAGGTCGCCGTTGTTGCGGTAGAGGCGGTTGGGAGCGGGGTCCCAGCCGTTGATGAACAGATCCAGGTCGCCGTCCCGGTCGTAGTCGCCCAGGGCGATCCCGATGGTCCCGAATTCGGGAGGCTCCGCCACGCCGGCTTGCCGAGTCGCGTTGGCGAAGCTCCCGTCGCCGTTGTTCCGGTAGATCTGGGTGGTCGACCCGGCCCTCAGCACCCCGTTGCCCAC
>JAPOYZ010000139.1 GCA_026706325.1 Candidatus Aminicenantota bacterium | reverse complement strand
GTGATTTGGCGCGCCGTCTCCGGATCACTTTGTTGGCCGGCAGCCTCTGCGAGCTCTCCGAGGGCCGGGACCGGGTCTATAACACCAGTCTTCTTTTCGACGGCTCGGGATCCCTTCTGGCCCGTTACCGCAAGATCCACCTCTTCGACGTTGACCTGCCTGGAAGGGTGTCCTACCAGGAGTCGAGCTGGATGGCTCCCGGACGCGACGTCGTCTCCGCCGAAACGGACCATGGCCGCCTGGGCCTTTCCATCTGCTACGATCTGCGATTCCCGGAACTGTATCGGAGTCTCGTTCTCCAGGGCTGCCGAATCCTGATGGTCCCGTCGGCCTTCTCGCTGCCGACAGGGCGGGATCACTGGGAGGTCCTTTTGCGCAGCCGCGCCATCGAGAATCAGGCCTACGTCATCGCGCCCAATCAGTGCGGCCGGCACACGCCCGGATTCGCCACTTGCGGACGTTCCGCCATCATCGATCCCTGGGGAGTTTCACTGGCCGTGGCTCCCGACGGCGAAGGCGTAATCCTGGCCCGGCTGGATGCCCGGCGTCAGGAGACCATTCGCCGGGAACTCCCCGCCCTGAGCCACCTGAGACTTGACCTCGCCGGATCGACTAAGCGAATATGACATTCAGTTCATGCATTATTTTGCCCGTTCGTTCTTGGGCAATAATCCTTGCTGCATCGAGAACGGGGGTCCTTCAATAAGGGGTAAACCATGAAGAAATCGACATGCCTGATCATTTGCGCCGTCGCGGCGTTTCTCCTCACGGCGGTGGATGTGCCGGCCAGGAAGATAAAGGCGGACCAACTGGTCGCCCTTCATCTGAAGTCCATCGGCGAGAACCTGGTCTGGAAGAACCGGGTGGCCCAGGGTCTGGGCACCATGGACATCCGGGTCGGAGGCCAGGGCAAGCTGGGCGGACCCGCCATGCTGTTGGCGGAGGCGGACAAGATCCGGACCAGCTTCAATTTCGGGCATACGCAATACCCCCAGGAGACCCTGATCCGCAATGGGGACAAGGTGGACGTCGCCTACATCAGCCCGGGAATCCGGTCCCAGCTTGGAACCGCCCTCTGGAACAATTTCCCCCGGCTGGCTCAGGAGGGACTCTACGGAGGAGTCCTCTCCACCGACTGGGCGCTGCTGGACGTGAGGAAGAGACGGGCCAAGGTCCGATACCGGGGACTCAAGAAGTTCGAAGGGAAAGAGTTGCACGAGCTGGAGTACAAGCCCAAGAAGGGGGTGGACTACCGCATCCGCCTCTACTTCGAACCTGAGACCTTCCGCCACGTGGCCAGCAGCTACCGGCTCTCGGTGCCGGGTGGAATGGGGCGAGGATTGGTGGACATTGCAGGCGACGGCCGCACTGGTGGAGGCGGCGGCGCGGGAGGTGCTGCGGCTCCGGGAGCCGGAGGCTTTTCGGGCCCACAGTACGGCACTCGCCCGGGTCCCGCCGATGGGCCGTCGAATCAGAATCGGATCAACCTGGTCGAGACCTTCTCGGACTTCAAGCAGGTCGATGGGCTGACCCTGCCGCATCTTTACCGGATCACCCTCAACGTCGACGCACAATCCGGTTTCGTCGGACACTGGGAGATCAAGATCGACCGCATGTCGCACAACCGCAAGATCGCCGCCAGGGCCTTCGCCATCAAGTAGCCGCCTGATACTTTTCGACAAAATCGACAGCTGAATTCGGGACGGGGAATAATGAGCCGGAACCTCCATCCATCGGAGAGAGGGCAATTCACACGGCCGTGGAGAATCTTCGGCGCGTTCGCCGCTGGTGCCATTCTCCTGGCGACTCCGTTTGTATCGGCCAAGAAGATGAAGGCCGATGCGCTCGTCGCTCTCCACCTGAAGGCCATCGGCGAGAATCTGCCCCGGAAGAATCGTGTCGCTCAAGGCTTGGGAACCCTGGACATCCGGGTGGGAAACAGGGCCAAGATGGTCGGTCCGGCCATGCTCCTGGCAGAGGGGAACAAACTCCGGACCGAAATCAAGTTCGGCCATCCGCAATACGTGGGGGAGACCCTCATCCGCAACGGGGAGGCGCTGGACATTCCCTACGTCAGTCCAGGCGAACGGTCCCGGCTGGGGAGCACGCTTTGGGACTTCTTCCCCCGTCTGGCCCAAGAAGGACTCTATGGAGGGGTCCTCTCCACCGACTGGGCGCTATTGGACCTGGGAAAAAGACGCGCCAGTGTCCGGTACCAAGGACTCAAGAAGTTCGAGGGCCGGAGGCTTCACAGGTTGGAGTACCGGCCGAAGAACGGCGTTGACTACCGGATTCGGATCTACTTCGAACCGGAGACCTTTCGTCATGTGGCGAGCAGATACCGTTTGACCTTGCCGCCCGGCATGGGGCGGGGACTCGTAGACATTCGTGGAGGCGCGTTTGGAGCCGGGTCCGGCCCCGCAGACAAGATTCGCATCAGCTTGACGGAGACCTTTTCGGACTTCAAGGAAGTCGATGGGTTGACTCTGCCGCATCAGTACAGGATTGCCCTCAACGCCTCTGCCATCGGCGGCTTCGTGGGACATTGGGAGATCAAGTTCGATCGCGTGATGCACGATATGCGGATTGCCGCTCGAGCCTTTGCCATCGAGTAGTCGTTGGGTATCGATTCAGGGAAGAGTGAAGCTACAGGCAGTTCGGATTGGGTAACGGCCGATTGACGACGAGGTGAATCATGCGAGATTGGGGATTCCGGATCGCTCTCTGCGCCCTGTTGCTGCCGATGGCGGGTGTGGATGCAGCGGCCAAGAAATTGAAGAAGGAGGAGCTGATCGCTCTCCATCTACAAGCCATCGGCGAGAACGCCGTCCGGAAGAATCGGGTGGCCCAGGGTTCGGGCACCATGGACATCCGGGTAGGTGGCCAGGGCAATCTGAACGGCCGGGCCATGTTTTTGGCGGAGGGGGACAAGCTTCGGACCGCGCTGATCTTCAACCATGTCCAATACCCCAAGGAAACCCTGATCCGAAACGGTGACCAACTGGATATCGCCTACATCACTCCCGGTGTCCGATCCCAACTGGGGACGGTCATCTGGGAGAACTTTCCCCGGCTGGTGCAGGAAGGACTCTACGCGGGCGTCCTATCCACCGACTGGGCCCTGCTCAACCTGAAGAACAAGCGGGCCAAGATCCGCTACCGCGGACTGAAGACATTCGAGCGCCGGCGGCTTCACGAAGTCGATTACAAGCCCAGGAAAAAGGTCCGCTACCGGGTCCGGCTCTACTTTGAACCGGAGACTTACCGCCATGTGGCCAGCAAGTATCGGATCGTCGTTCCCAGTAGCGCCATGCGTGGCCTGACCAACATTTCCAGCGGAGGAGGGGCCCCGGTGGGCGCCGGCGGCGGAATTACTCCCGGAAACCGCACCGTTTCCGACAGTCAGCGCAGCCTCTTGGGGCAGATCGGAGGCCCGGGAGCCGGGGACGACCCCACAACCCGCAGCACCGTCGAACTGACGGAGAGGTTCTCGGAGTTCAAGGAGGTCGACGGTCTGACCCTGCCGCATCACTACCAGATCACTCTCAACGTTGACGCCAACACCGGATTCGTGGGCCATTGGGCGATGAAACTCGAACGCATGTCGCACGATCGTCAGATTTCACCCAAGGCCTTCGCCATCCCGTAGCCGGGCGCAGGGACCAGGACCGATGCAAGGAATCGCCGCCGTTTCGCTGGGCCCCCGAAAGGAGATGGTTTTCCGGGAATTCCCTCTTCCCGACGTGGGTCCCGACGACATTCTGGTCCGCGTGCGCCGCTCCAACATCTGCGGGTCGGACCTGCACATCTGGCATGGGCATGGTCCCGAGTTCACCCAGGGGGAGGGCTTCGTCCCCGGACATGAAATGGTGGGAGACGTCTTTCGCCTCGGGCGCCGGGTGAAAACCGACGTGTTGGGGCAACCCCTCGAGGAGGGCGACCGCATCGCCTACACCTACTTCCTTCCCTGCGGAAACTGCGCCGCCTGCATGGACGGATCGCCCGCCTGCCCCAACCGGTCCGACCATTGGTTCCAGGATGCTGCCGAGGCCCCTCACTTCAGGGGAGCCTACGGCGAGTATTACTACCTGCGCCGGGGACAGACGGTCTGCAAGGTCCCGCCCGGATTGAGCGACTCGGAGGTCTCGCCGGTCAATTGCGCCCTCTGCCAGGTGCTCTACGGACTGGACCAGATCGGGGTCCGCCTGGGCGACACCATCGTCGTCCAGGGCGCGGGCGGACTGGGACTGTACGCCTGCTCCCTGGCCAAGGAGATGGGGGCCGGCCAGGTCGTCGTCTTCGACCGGCTGGAGAGCCGGCTGGAACTGGCCCGCTCCTTCGGCGCCGACCTTACGGTCAACATCGAATCGGTGAACCGGAAGAACCGTCGAGAGATGATCATGGACCTGACGCGGGGCCAGGGCGCCGACGTGGTGGCCGAATTCGCCGGATCACCCCTGCCGGTGGAGGAAGGCGTGCACCTGCTCCGCCAGTTCGGCCGCTATCTCTGGGTGGGAAACGTCGCGCCGGGGAGGACCGCCGCCCTGGACCCGGCCATCAATGTCCGATCCGGCCACACCATCCGCGGAGTCATTGCCTACGCCCCGTGGGTCCTGCCCCGGGCCCTGGATTTTCTGGCCCGCCGGGGACATGCGTATCCGCTCGAGAACATCATCTCTCATACATTCCCCCTGACGCAGCTCAACGAGGCCTTCGCCCTGGCCGACGAAGGCAAGGCCATCCGCGTCTCGCTGACCTCCTGATTCGATTCCATCATCCGCAACGGGGACAAGTTGGACATCGCCTACATCACTCCGGGCATCCGGTCCCAGTTGGGTACCGCCCTCTGGATCCACTTCCCCCGATTGGCGCAGGAAGGTCTCTACGGCGGTGTCCTCACCACCGACTGGACCCTGCTGGATCTCGACAAGAGGCGGGCCAAGGTCCGCTACCGGGGCCTCAAAAAGTTCGAGGGCAGGAAGCTTCATGAGTTGGAGTATCGGCCCAAGAAGGGGGTGGAATACAGAATCCGGCTCTATTTCGAGCCTGAGACTTATCGCCACGTGGCCAGCCACTACCGCCTGACCATTCCGGCCGGCGTGGGGCGGGGCTCGATGATCGCGCAAGGAGGCGTCGTCTTCGCTGCCGGCGACGGGCCCGCGGACAACACGCGGATTCAATTAACGGAGACCTTTTCGGAATTCAGGGGAGTCGACGGTTTGATCCTGCCGCATCACTACAGGATCACCCTCAACGAGTCTGCCGCCACCGGCATAGACTCGGGTGCCGGCTTCGCACCCCGCAACGGTTTCGTGGGGCACTGGGAGATCAAGTTCGATCGCGTGATGCACGATCGACAGATCGCTGCCCGAGCCTTCGCGATCCAGTGAACATTCACAGCTTGCTGATGGCAGCGATTGCGCGGTTCACCCTGGCAGGTTGGACCTGCTTCCTCCTCCGGGCGACGTAGCGGCGCAGGTCCTTGCGTTGGAACTCCTTTTTGAATGTCAAATATACTCAAGCGGCTCGGAGTTCATACCCCGCATGACTTCCAGACAGTTCGGTTCGTCCAGTTCGGATTGCCCACTATGCACGCGCTCGGCAGGCCGTTATTGGCGATGAGGTCACGGTAGCGGAGACGCTTCCCGAGCATCCGAAGTGCTTCGGTCCGAAGCTGGTCCATCGTGTCGGCGACCCGCATTCCAAGACGGGTCGCGAACTCGTCCACATAGCGTTGAAGGTGTTTCGGGCCAACGTGTTCGATCTGTTGCCGGAGGATCACGATTGTTTCCTCTATCGGGAACTGTTCGCGCAACTGGACACGTCGGAGGTGGAAGCCCAGTACAGACCCCAGGGTCAGCGGGCCTACCCGCCGCGTCAGATCGTCACGATCCTGATCCACGCCTACAGTCACGGGGTGTTCAGTTCTCGGGAGATCGAGAAGCGCGAGGCCGAGTTGAGGCCGGGTCAAGCCATCGCCGAGAAGAAGCAGATCAGCTTTGCAGACACG
>JAPOYZ010000358.1 GCA_026706325.1 Candidatus Aminicenantota bacterium | reverse complement strand
CGATTCGTGTTCCTGCGGTCGTGGGTTTGCCTGCCGCTTCCTCCAGCTTCACCTCGCGGCTACGCCTTGCGGTTCGGCTAAGGTTGGTTCCATCACCTCCTTCGGGATCTCTCATCCCTTAGAGACAGCCCATGTCGGGCACACGAGGGGCGATTTCCAATCGCCCGTGCGCCGCATTCCCCGATGTTCCAAGAAGCGGCGGTTAGGAGGCCGCCGCTTCCATCCTTTTTCTACCGGGCGTCCGCCGGCCCCGGCCGGTGGGGGAGCTTCTGCGAAGAAGCACGGGCTGGCGACGCCCTGTGTTGATAGCAGCAGGTGACGCATGAGGCCGCAAGCAACCGTTCCGGCCACACTTGGCGGCGGACTCCACTACAGCCTCATGCCCGGCTACTGGCTTCTAGCTCGAATGGGCAAGCGGGTTCTGCGGCCCGGCGGTATCGAGTTGACACGACAGATGTTGGACGCGCTGGATATCGGTGCAAGCGATGACGTGGTCGAGTTCGCTCCGGGCTTTGGGGTGACTGCACGCGCCACTCTGGATCGCGGGCCACGCTCCTACGTCGGGATCGAACGCGACGAAGATGCCGCGAAGCATGTACGAGGTTATCTCAGCGGCAAGAATCAGCAGTGTCTGGTCGGGCGCGCTGAAGAGACCGGCCTTCCCGACCGATCCGCGAGCGTCGTATACGGCGAAGCCTTGCTGACCATGCAGACCGCCGAGCAAAGGGCGTCAATCGTTGCGGAGGCCGCCCGCGTACTCCGTGCGGGGGGGCGCTATGGCATTCATGAGCTGGCTCTGGACCCGGACGGCCTCGCCGAGGCGACCAAGTCGGAGATCCAGCACGCTCTGTCCGACGCCATTCTGTCCGGCGCCATTCACCTGGGAGCACGAACGCTTACGGCCAGCGAATGGCGCGAACTGCTCGCGGCACAGGGATTCGACGTCAAGACACAGATCGGCGCTCCGATGCACCTGCTCGAACCCAAGCGGCTCATTCGTGACGAGGGGTTGCTGCGGGCGTTGCGTTTCGTCTGGAACGTGGCCAAGACGCCGGCTGCGCGTAAGCGTATCCGGGCGATGCGCGCGATATTTCGGCGTTACGCCAAGCATCTGGTCGCCACCGCAATCGTCGCCGTGAGGAGCTGAGGAGGCCGTCAGCCAGCGTTGGTCGCCGAGCAGGACCGGGCCCGCTATTGCAACTCGGGACTCTCGCTGAATCACTCCGATTGAACGTTTGCACCAAGGAAAGCTGTGTAACCGGCTTCGTCGAGAGTGCCGGCCGCCAACTCGAGAACGGCCTGAGCCGCACTTTCTTCCGTGGCCGTGAAACGGTATCCCTTCAATTCCAGGAATAGGACGCCCACCACGAATCCCGTGCGCTTGTTGCCGTCGACGAACGGATGGTTGCGGACGATGCCGGCCGTGTAGGCTGTTGCCATGTCGATGATGCCGGCGTTCTCCACATACGCGTAAAGTTGGCGAGGGCGCGCAATTGCGGATTGCAACAAAGCATCGTCACGCAATCCGGTTGGGCCGCCGTAAAGGGCGAGCAGACGATCGTGCAGCGCCAGTACGTCTCGCGTTTCGATCCACACCGGCTCCGTCACTTGGCCAGTACGCGCAAAGTGTTCCGGTAGCGACCAATGATGTCTTCAGCTTTGGCCAGTTTCCTTTCGAACGCGGGATCGTACGGTGTCATTTGGTAGCTGCCGTCAGGACCTTCGATCAGAAACAGAGGCTCCCCGTCCTTCGTTCGCAGCCGGCTGATGACTTCTTTGGGAAGGATAACGCCAAGCGAGTTGCCGAATTTACGAACCTTCAGTTCAACCATAGGTCATCCCTTCCTTACACTGTTAGAACTATTGTAATAACACCTAATCCTACGGCTGTGTGGCAGGGAATGCAAATTCGAATGGTCACACTATCCGGAGCACACAAAGATCCCCTAAGATCCTTTCAAGAAAGCTATTCCCCCGCCGCCGAGGCCGGGGTCATGAGACGGCCTGCAGGCACTCCTCCAGGTAACGCCGGGACCGGTTCACGGCTTCCGTGACCTCCCGGGCCGTGGGCAGGATGGGAATTCCCCGGGGGACCGGGTGCATGAAGATGGAGGTCCAACCCTCATAACGGGTCTCCTTGAGGGCCCGGACGACGGGGACGAAGTCGAGACTGCCGAAACCGGGCAACTGCTCCATTTCCTCTGCCTTGGGGAGCTTCTTCATGGCGCCCTTGCCATGTTCCCAGGCGTAGAAGTGGACCATCTTCGGGCCCAGATCCCGGATGAGACCGGC
Source organism: Candidatus Aminicenantota bacterium (assembly GCA_026706325.1). Taxonomy (GTDB): domain Bacteria; phylum Acidobacteriota; class UBA6911; order RPQK01; family JAJDTT01; genus JAJDTT01. The sequence goes on along the minus strand of JAPOYZ010000358.1, from coordinate 3,746 downwards.
GATGAGTTCCGGGTCCTGGGGCAGGTGGTACGGTGCGAGAGCGATCCCCAGACGAGGTGAAGGGGACTTTTCGGCCAGGTAGCGAATGGATTCCGGGCTCCGGATCAGGGCCGAGCCGTGGTTCTCGATGCCGATGGTCACCCCGGCCTCCTCGGCGGCGGCGACGTGGGGTTTCATCTTTTCGATGAACGCGTCGATTTCGGCTTCGAGCGATTCCGGACCCTCGCCGGTCCGCTTGACGCTGCCGCAGATCAGGATGCGCGTCCCCCACTGGCGGCCGACCTTCATTTCCTCCTGAAGCCCGAACGGGCCCAGGTCGTAGTGGGTCAGGATCCCCACCCGGACGCCGTGCTTCCGCAGGAGCCGGCCGAAGGCTTCATGACCCATCTCCTCGATCTGCTCCCGCTGGTCGGCATGGCCGCGGGGCCAGATGTCGATGAAGCGGCAGCCGGTGCGCGCCACTTCGGGAAGGATTTCTTTCAGCTTCAACATTCCATAGAGGCTGGACGCCAGTATGTAACGGAGTCGGAAGTCCGGAGCGGCGTGCAGTTGTCCGCTTCCGGACCGGCCCCAGAGGCCCCCGGCCATCAGGCCTCCCGCCATCAGTTTCAGCGCCTCGCGCCTCTTCATCCACCCTCTCCGCCGCCGTCCGGACTGACTGCAGCCTCCGCTCCCCGTTCATTCACGATCTCGAACTCGTCGATCCGGTCTCCCTCCACAGTCAGAAATTCGCCGCGGGCCAGGTGAGTCTGCCCGCCCGGGTTGAAGGTAATGAACAGGGCGCCGTCCGCGTATTCCTGGACCGTCCGGGCGTATTGCTTGCTCTCAGGGTCCATGACCGAGCAGTTCTTCTCCTTGACATCGCCGTTCTTGATCCAATAGTTCCGGGTGAAGACGGAGGCCCACCAGGTGTCGTCCTCGTGCTGCTCGCAGTGGTAGTCCCTTCCGCTCTTGCCCCCGAGACCGCTGACCAGGACAAAGGTTTTGCCTTGTCCCAGCATCACTCGTTCCGGGGAACCGGTGGCGCCGTGGCCTGCTGCCTCGTTGCCCAGATCGGTCAGGGTGTAGCTCCGGGAATAGGAATGCTCGTGCCCGGTGGCGATGATGGCACCGGCTTCCTGGCAGTCCTGATACACCCCCCACCCGGTGTCGTCCCGTTTTCCTCCTGCCTGCATGTCCTGCTGGTTCTTGTGCCAGGAGGCGATCCTCCAGAGGAAGTCCTCGCCTTCCTCCAGGGCGTCGGAGAGGTAACGACGGTGCCCCTGACCTATGGAACCCACTCCCGAGAGCACCAGGAAGAGGCCCTTGTAGGTGCAGGAGGATTTCACCCCCAGATCACCCGTGCACTCCAGGCCGGGAGTCCCCTCCACCCGTTCCTGGAGAATTCGGCTATACCCGGGAGGATCGCGCTGACGCCAGTGGCGGACATCGTGGTTGCCGACGCTGTAGAGGTACGGAAACCGGCCCCCCTCGACCCCCGCGTCCAGAATCCTTTCGATCCCCGAGTGCCAGTTGACCGGCGCCTTCAGGTTTCCTTCATCGTAACCGAGGTCTCCCTGGTGGAGAACCAAGTGCGCCCCTTCCTGCCGGATCAGCTCCAATACCCGGTCGGTCCGCGGACCGTATCCCGAATCCCCGATGAAGGCCACCTTGAGATCGGGCGGCGGAACCACCAGGCTGCGCTCCGTGTCCTCCTGGGGGGAGACCGATTCAGTGCAGGAGAACTGGAGCCAGAGTGGAAACAGCGCGAGCAGCAATATCCGGACAAACCGAAATCGAGATGCGAACCTTGGACTAGATGGAAAATTCAATGCCTCATTCCTCCCGTCTGCTGATGTGGACCCCGGATCCTTCCAACCGAGCGGCTGCAGGGTTCGGCATTGCCGGCCTTCGCCGCCTCGTCAGTCTACTACGATAGGAACCGTCAGCAGAAACGCGGCGCGGGACCCCGGAAATCGGCCGTGCCGTGTGGTAGCATGACTGGCGATTGTAGACCCGAAGCCATGATCAAGATCCGACTTCTGATCGCCTCAAGTTTGCTGCTTTTCCTGGCTGATTCCCGGGCCGCGGACGACTCCGGGAAGGCTGCGCCCAAGGAGCCCAAGACCCTTTCCGTCTTCCCCCTGGGTGGCGAACGGGGCACCACGATCGAGGTGTCGGTCCGAGGCCAGCACATGGAGGGGACCTACGGCGCCTGGTTCGAGTGCGGCGACGTGGAAGTCCGGTTTCTGAAGCTGGAGGAGATCCGGGAAGCGGCGCCCGACGAATTGGTGGAACGCGACCCGCAGGCCAAGCAGACCGAGTTGGCCGGCCATCGGGCCCGGCTCCAAGTCCGGATCAGCGAGGACGCCAACATCGGCCTTCACCGGTTTCGGATCGTCACGCCCCGAGGCATGTCCAATGCATTGACCTTCCAGGTCGTCAGCGAGCCCGTGGTGCTGGAGCGGGACGGGGAGAAACAGCAGGCGGTTGAGGCGCCGGTCGTCATCGCCGGCACCACCAAGGCCAACGGGGAGCTCGACCTGTACTCGTTCCAAGCGGAAAAGGGCGAGCAGTTTCACTTCCAGACCTTCACCTCCTTTCCCATCTATATCCCCTACAGCGCGGAGGCGGAGTTGAACCTCTACGCTCCCACCGGAAGCTGGTTCGATCCGGACCGACTCCTCAGGCTGCCCTGGCAATCCAGGCCGCTGTCATGGGTTCCGGTTCTCCAGTCGCGGCGGCAGGGATGGGGCGCTCAGTTCGCCGTTTTTCCCATGCCGACGCACCGCTTCCGAGAGGCCGGCCGCTATGTGGTCTCCATGGGTTCCTTTCTGGGTGAGGGAAATCCCGACTTCGTCTACCTGCTCCGGATCGCCACCGATCCTCCCGACTCTTCTACGATCATGGGCCAGCCGGCCCATCCCGATCCGGCCGACTGGCTGGAGCGGGACTCGGGGGCGTACGCTCAACACGGTGCGTTCCATAAGCCTCTTGAGTCCGACCGGCTGACGGTGCTGGCGGCTCGAAGTGTCGAGCCTGCCTCTGGGACAGGAGCCGCCGGGGCGGAGCCGGAGTCCCAGCGAGAAGCGGCCCAGGACCGGGTCGTCTCCCAATTGCAGGAGCAGGAACCCAACGACTCGAAGGGTCCGGAAGTCCCCACCGCCGTGCTCCTGGAGGGGACCATCGATCCACCTGGCGACGTGGACAGCTATCGGTTCCGGGCGAAGGCTGGAGAGGGTCTGGTCTTCGAGGTCGAAACTCCAAAAGTCGCGCCTCCCCAATTCAATCCCTGGATCCGGGTCTGGGGCCCGGGAGGTGAGGAAGCCTTCAACAATATCCACTTCGAATACGGCGGGGACGGCGACGACGTCAGCAAATCGACGGAGCGAAAGACGGTCTTCACCTTTCAGGAAGACGGGATCTACCGGCTCCAGATCCGGGACCTGACCTCCCGACGGGGAGGATCCGATTTGGCCTACCGGTTGATGATTCGTCCCAAGGTCCCACACGTTGGCCGGGTGGAGTATGTCCTGGGAGTCAAGGGCCGAAGGTTGGGGCCCACCACCGATCGGGTGAACCTGGAGCCAGGACAGAGCAAGACCTTCACCGTGGTCTGCGACATGGAGGAAGGTTTCGAGGGTGGCGTGGCCGTCTCGGCGGAAAACCTCCCCAGCGGCGTCCGGGTCCTGCCGGCAACCCCGGCCCCTTACACCGACTCTCTGCTCCTGGGCGCCTATTATTTCCCCATGGGCCTGGAAAGCGGC
>JAPOYZ010000324.1 GCA_026706325.1 Candidatus Aminicenantota bacterium | reverse complement strand
GCCAGCGCCAGCCGGACGAAGTTGCAGCCGATGAACCCGGCGCCCCCGGCAACCAGCATGGTCTCCATCCGGTCGTCCCTCCCCGCGGCCGGCCCCGGTTCCCCTCCCCTCCGACCGGTGGGCGGCGAAACCGGCATTCCGGCTTGAGGTTGCCCGCGCCGATCGTCTAGGCTAGCTGGGATCCATGACCGCAATCGACTGCAGGAAGGCCACATTATGCCACAGGACCCACAGGACGATCCCCGATCCCTGATCTACCGGGAGCAGAGGCCCTGGGGGGCCTTTCGCCGCTTCACCCACAACCGGGCGAGCACGGTCAAGATCATTACCGTCAACCCCGGGCAGGTGCTTTCGCTGCAGCTTCACCGCCACCGGGACGAGCTCTGGGTGGCTCTCGACCCGGGATTGCGGGTGACCGTGGGAGAGCGGACCTGGGAAGCGGAGCCCTGCGAGGAGATCTACATCCCCCGCCAAACCCGGCATCGGGCCGCGGGTGCGGGTCCCCGTCCCAGCCGCTGGCTGGAGATCGCCTTCGGAGAGTTCGACGAGGAGGACATCGTCCGCCTGGAAGACCGCTACGGAAGAGGGTAGGGAAGGGGGAGCTACTCCCTCGCCGGGATATAAGCGCCGTCGCCGCTGCGTTCCCCGGGGGTGCCGCCGTCGTTGATCACCCCGTAGGCCAGGAAGGGGTTGTTGCCCGAGGTCATTTGGATTCGGACATATCCCTGGGTGGTGTCCCTGGCATGGTTGCGGAGAATGCTGTCGATCTGATGCCATCCCCGGGCGGGGACTGTCCTGCCGGTAACGGTTGTGACCAGCAGGCCCGTATCTCCGTCGTAGATTTCGATGTTGAAGACATTCTCGCTGTCGTCGACCTCTCCGGTGTTGACCAGAGCCAGGTTGCTGCGGCTCTCCCGGTTCTGCTGCAGCCCCTCCACCCAGGCCTCGCGGCTGAAGGCCGAACCGTAGGGCACGGCGTTGTAGGAGACGCCGTACCGGCCTCCGGCGACCAGGGCCGGGGTGACGGTCCGGGCCGCGACCACGATTCCCTCCAGGTCCCCGTCGGCCTCTGTCACGAACAGTGGGCCGATCAGGTCACCGCCGGTCGAACCCGTGCCGGCCTGCCCCTGGCTGCGAACCAACTTTATTGCCTCGGGAATCACCAGTTGCCGGCCGGCGGCCAGCGGCGCCTGGGTGGTGACCGAGTGGTCGGGAGTCGGGATTCCGTGGGCCACGAATCTGAGAGCCAACGCCTTGGGCGTCGCCGAGAGGTTGGTCAGCATCAACTCGCTGGAATAGTTCGAGGTCTCCACCATAACCGGCAGGGTCTGTCCGGCGGCTTCGTCGGGAAAGCCTTGCTCGATCGGGAACACGAAGGAGCCGTCGGAGTTGACCTGGTCGTTGATGACGCCGTAGGCGTAGAAGGGCGCGCTTCCCCCCACCCGCTCCACCCTGACGTAGCCGTTGGCGAGGCTGCCCAACACGCTCGAAAACTGGTAGAAGCCTCCGGGTTGCAGCTCTTTCTCTTCCAGGACCCGGGGAGCCGGCCCGTCGGGATCGCCCGAGAACACGGTTGTCCTCAGCGTAATGCCTCCCTCCTCCGGGGCGCCCATGTTCTGGAAGGCCACGTTGGAGCGGTCCTGCTCGTCCTGGCGCAGTCCGCAAAGATAGACAGCCTGGTGAAATCCCTCCGCCGCTCCGATTCCGGGGTAGGCCAGGCCGGCGCGCCCGTCGGGGACGTCCGTGGTGGTCCGGACGAGGACGCCCACCTGGGAGGCCACCGGTCCCTCCACCCTCAGCGTGCCCAGGCGGTCCCCCTCGATGGGAATGGGGACTCCCAGGCTTCTGAGGTGCTCCAGCGCATCCGCTACCACCCGCTGATGCCCTGCCGGAAGCACCTCCGAGGCGGAGCCGGTTCCCCCCCCCCCGCGGTGGGCGGTGTAGGTGTAGTGGAGCGTAACCTTGCTTGCCCCCCGATTGGTCAGAGTCATCTCAGAGGTGAAGAAGGAGTTGTTGCGTCCGGTGGCCTTGAGGAGCACGGGCACGAAGGTGGTGCCGGCCGTCAGCCGGAACATGCCGCTGCCCCCGCCCCCGCCGCTGCAATCGAAGCTGGAGGCCCCCGAATTGACCGAGTCGAAAGCCAACTCGACCTCGCAGGAGCCGCCGTCGTCGTATTGCAGAGTCAGCGTTCCGGTCGAGGAGCCCGTGGATCGATAGTCGTAGCTGCCGGTTCGGGACCCGGATGTCTCGAATCGGTTTCCATCAGCGAAGAGCAGCGTGACCCGTTCCGGAGAGCCGTCCAGGCGGGTCCCGTGCAGGGTGAAGCTGGTTCCGGTCAGTTCCGAGGAAGAGAAGTCCGCCGGGTTGGCCAGACCGGGGTCCTCCCCATCGGGATCTTCCGAATCAGGGTCTTCCGAATCGGGATCGTCCGTGTCCCGATCGTCCGGATCGGGCCCCGACTCGTCCTCGTCGCGGTCACCGTCGGATCCGGTCACGGTGAAGGTGACTCCGTTGCTCGACCGACTACCGACCGTCACCACCACCGGGCCGGTGGTGGCGCCATCCGGCACTCGAGCCCGAATGATCTCGTGGTTCCAATGGTGGGGGGAGGCGTTCACGCCATTGAAGGTCACCGTGCCCGCCTGTTTGCCGAAGTTGGAACCCTTGATCTTGATCTCGTCGCCCACCGCGCCCTCATCGGGTTCCAGCTTGGAGATGACCGGCACGCCGGTGGTCACGGTGAAGGTGACCCCGTTGCTTGTCTCCCCGCCGGAGGTGGTGACCACCACCGAACCGGTCGTCGCTGTCGACGGGACGACTGCACGGACCTTCTTGTCATTCCAACCCTCGATACTGGAGGCGCTCACCCCATTGAAGGTGACCGAACCCCGGGTCTCGCCGAAGTTCAGGCCCTTGATCTTGACCTCGGTGTCCACAGGGCCCGAATCGGGCTCAAGCTTGGAGATGATCGGCCCGGTAGGGGTGCTGGTCACGTCGAAATCGACTCCGGCACTCGACTGCCCACCGGAGGTCGTCACCACCACCGGCCCGTCTGTCGCCCCCTCCGGAACCTTTACCTGGATCTTGTCGTTCTCCCAACTGGTGGGCGATCCGGCCGTGCCATTGAAGGTCACGCTTCCCTCGGTGGTCCCGAAATTGGACCCCTTGACCTTTACGTTGGTTCCCACCCGGCCTGAATCGGGGGTCAGCTTTTCGATGACGGGCGCGGGCGTTTGAGCCGCCAGGTGGGGAGGGGCGGCCACGGCCGCCAGCGCCAGCACAACAGCAGCAGCCCTGCTTTCCAGCCGGAGATACCTGTAACCCGACCATGGTGGTGCGAGCTTCATGGAGCACTCTCTCTGCAACGCTTCCTCGTCCGTCCTAGCAGTCGATGCAGCGCACCTCTCCGAAGATTAGGGCCTGCCGGTCGGGGTTCTCCCGAGCGTAGTCGATCAGGCAGCGCACCGCCTTGCCGATGTCGGACAGGCCATGGGCCTCCACCATCCGCTCCAGGAACTCCACCTTGGCCTCTTCCAACGGGATGGCTTGATCGGTCTTGTCTTTCATGGAACTCTCCTCTCTGTAACCGGAAAAATTGGCGCTATCTTACGGGAAAGGGCGCTGGAAGAAAACCCGGCAGGGACGGCGCTGCTGACTGGCGCCGCGGGATTCACATCGATGCATAGGATATACAGGATTTGTAATGGGGAGTCTCCAGTGCCCTTATGCCGGGCCGGTCATCTTGCCGGCAAACCTGAGGCTCTGCCTATTTCAATATCGGGTGCGACCTGGTGAAAAGTGCCGTCTGACCACAAAAAGCACAAAAGGCACAAAAATCACGATTCGGGTGGAGGCCACAGGGGACGTTGTTGAATTACTGGAACAGCTTGGGAAGCCGGTACGTTAGTTCCAGAATTCAACAACGTCCCCTATGCTCCCCCCTTTCCGACCTTTGGCGAATCCCGCTCGAGCCTGCTCCGACCCCTTGGTGCGACTTCGTGGTCCTTCGTGTGTCTTCGTGGATAAATCTTTTCTCTTTTCTCTCGGCGCCTTTCCTGGTGCCCTTCGTGGATAGCTCCTTTCCTTCCTGACCCGGCCCTGGCCCGCACCGCCCCCCTACTCCCTTGCCGGGATGTAGGCGCCGTCTCCGCTCCGTTCCCCGGGGCTGCCGCCGTCGTTGATCACCCCATAGGCCAGAAAGGGGTTGTTGCCGGAGATCTTGTGGATCCGGACGTATCCCTGGGTGGTTCCCTGGGCGAAGTTGAGGAGAATGCTGTCGAACTGACGCCATCCCCGGGCAGCGAGGGTCCTGCCGGTAATGGTCGTGACCAGCAGCCCCGAGTCCCCGTCGTATATCTCTATGCTGAAGACGCTATCGCTGTCGTCGACTTCTCCGGTGTTGACCAGGGCCAGGTTGCTGCGGCTCTCCCGGTTCTGCTGCAGGCCCTCGACCCAGGCCACCCGGCTGAAGGCCGAACCGTAGGGCGCCGCGTTGTAGGAGACGCCGTATTGTCCTCCCGCGATCAGGGCCTGCGCCACCGTCCGGGCTCCGACCACGATTCCCTCCAGGTTTCCATCGTCCACGGTCGCGAACAGAGGGCCCGCCAGGTTGCCGCTCGAGCCGTTCCCGGTGCGGATGGTTCGCTGAATCTCCTTCGCCAGCTCGGGAAACACCATCTGTTCGCCGGCCGCGAGCAGCGCCCGCAGGTTGACCGTGACGCCGGAGGCTACGACTCCCTGGTCCTTGTAGCCGAAGTTCACCGCCTTGGGCTTGCCTGAGAAGTTGGTCACCGCCACTTCGCTGGTGAAGTTCGAGGTCTCCACGATCACCGGCAGGACCTGTCCGGCGGCCTCACCGGGAAAGTTCTCCGCTACCGGAAAGACAAAGGAGCCGTCGGAGTTGACCTGGTCGTTGATGACCCCGTAGGCGTAGAGCGGCGCGCCTCCCTCGACTCGCTCAACTCTGACGTAGCCGTTGGCGACCTGTCCCAGCACTCCCGAAAACTGGTAAAAGCCTCCCGGCCGCAGCTCCTTCTCTTCCAGGACCCGGGGCGCCGGCCCGTCGGGGTCCCCGGAGAACACGGTTGTCCTCACGGTGATGGGGCCGTCTTCCGGGGCGCCCATGTTCTGGAAGGCCACGTTGGAGCGGTCCTGTTCGTTCTGGCGCAGTCCGCACAGGTAGACGGCTGGATGAGACCCCTCCTCCATCCCGACCCCCGGATAGGCCAAACCGGCTCGCCCGTCCGGTACGTCCGTGGTGGTCCGGACCAGGACGCCCACCTGGGAGGCCACCGGAGCCTCCACCCGCAGCGTCCCGATTCGTTTCCCACTCGCGGGAATGGGGATTCCCAGGCTCCTCAGGTGCGCCAGCGCATCCGGCACCACCCGTTGATGCCCTGCCGGAAGCACCTCCGAGGCGGAGCCGGTCCCTCCACCGGTGTGGGCCCTGTAGGTGTAGTGGAGTCGTGCCTCCCCAGCTCCGCGGTTGGTCAGGGTCATCTCCGAAGTGAAGAAGGAGTTGTTGCGTCCGGCGGCGGTGAGGAGAACGGGCACGAAGGTGGTGCCTGCCGTCAGCCGGAACCTGCCGATTCGGCCGGCCCCGCTGCTGCAATTGAAGATGGACGTGCCCGAGTTGATGGAGTCGAAAGTGAGTTCGACCTCGCAGGAGCCGCCCCCGTCGTATTGCAGCGTCAACGTTCCCGCCGAGGAACCGGTGGGGTGATAGTCGTAGCTGCCGCTTCGGGGCCCGGCCGCCTCGAATCGATTTCCTTCGAGGAAGAGCACTGTCACCCGTTCGAGAGATCCGTTCAGCCGGGTCCCGTACAGGGTGAAGCTGGTTCCGGTGAGGTCCGAGGGGGAAAAGTGCGACGGGTCCCCGGGATCGACATCGTCCGAATCACGGTCGGAGTCGGAATCGGTCACGGTAAAGGTAACCCCGGCGCTCGCCTGGGTACCGACCGTCACCACCACCGGACCCGTGGTGGCTCCCTCCGGCACGCGGGTCCGAATCCGGATGTTGCCCCAGCTGGTAACGGAGGCGGTCG
>JAPOYZ010000656.1 GCA_026706325.1 Candidatus Aminicenantota bacterium | reverse complement strand
ATGCACTACTACAAGCAGGGGGCGCTCTTCGAATCGAAGGACGCCGGCCGGACCTTCCGGTTGGCGCCCGGCGGAATGACCGAATGGTACGGTCACCGGGGGACGGTCGATTGGACACCCAGCAACGTCGTCGTGGTGACCCATGCCTGGGGGCACGCCGGAAATACGCGCAGAGCGGCGCGAATCAGCCTGGACGGCGGCCAGACCTGGGTTGACGGCACCCGCTCCGGGACCCCGCTCATGAACCGGTCCAAGAAGTTCCTGCTGGCTCCCGTGGCCGGTTTCACGTCCCCGACCGTCGAGATCTCCCCGGGACGCTTCCTCACGGCCGTTTACCACTACTCCCACATCGAGGCGGTCCCGGACCACCTCAAAGGGGTCGTCGCGGGAGTCTTCTGGACCCTCGAAAAGGCAGACGGTGCCGAAGAATGATCGTTGACGCCCATCTTCACGTCTGGCGTTCGGCACCGGATCACCCCAATCCCGGCGCCACCATCGTCAGTCCGACGTCGGACGTCCCCGTGGAACTGCTCCGGCAGTATATGGACGAGCACGGGGTGGACCGGGCCGTGGTGGTCCAACCGCTCTACCCCGGTGAGGACAACTCCTACGTGGCCGACTGCGCCGCCGCGGAACCGGACCGCTTGGCGGCGGTGTGCTACGTGGACCCGCGGCGGGAGGGGGCAGACCGGCGCCTCCGCTACTGGGTCGAGGAACGGGGTTGCCGGGGTCTGAGAATTCGTCCGAACGTTCCCGGCGAGGAAGTGACCTTCGGCCGGCCCGCTTCGTATCCGGTCTGGGAAGCCGCCCAGGACCTGGGAATCGCGGTAAACCTGCTCATGAGAATGGACCATGTTCCGGCCCTGGCCGGACTGGCGGAGCGGTTTCCCCAGGTTCCCCTCCTCATCGATCATATGGCCTATCCGGACGTGACGGCCGGAACGGGCGATCCGGCATTCCAGGCCCTGCTGGCGCTCAGCCGGTATCCTCAAGTTTCGGTGAAGGTCAGTGGCTACTACTACCACTCCCGCCAGGCGTGGCCGAACCTGGACTGCCATCCGTTCTTCCGGGCCTTTCACGATGCGTTCGGCGCGGATCGGCTGATCTGGGGAAGCGACTTCCCCCACGTTCTGCTCAAGTGCAGCTACGCCAGTGCTTTGGGGCTGCAGGAGCGCTTCTACACGGAACTGGAATCTGCAGAAATGGCCGCCGTTATGGGAGGGAACGCCGTCTCCGCGTACTGGCCGGATTCCGGTTCGGGGTAAGGTCCAGCCTGGGTTTCGACCGGGTCGCGGCCTTGTTCCGAAACCACCCAGGAAGTAAAATTCACGGCTTGAATTTTCCGGGCAGGAGAGGTGTCCGAGTGGTTTAAGGAGCACGCTTGGAAAGCGTGTGTACGGGTAACTGTACCGCGGGTTCGAATCCCGCCCTCTCCGCCAGTTCGAACCGGGACATCTCACCGCGCCCTTGTTTGGAGAGCGTCATCCTGCCGGCGCAGCCTGTCGGAACACCTTTTCAAACTTGGTGGATGACGTCAGCCGAGTTTTTTCAGCCCTCTGGTTCTCCCTCGCTCGCGGCTGAGCAATGAGACGATCTCTTGGGTAGAGATGTTCGCGCTGATCGAGGGAACGTCCAAGGGTGACGTGGGGGGGGGCCTCCGGCACGAGAGCATAGGTCCTCCCGTCTCTTCGACGTATAAACACTTTGCCGGTTGAATCCGCCTCATCCAATACGGCGGCAAGTTTCTGTCGGGCTTCCGAGTAGGAATAGATCACCATGTTTGTGCGCTGGGACCATGACCTTGATTCCTGGTTCTTGCGCGTACGGATTTGAGTATCAACATCAAGCATCTGCGTTCCACGGGACACCAGTCGTCAGGCTATCGCCCCGAGTTTCGATCTTGTTTTTCAAGCTGCCGATCAGCTCCGCGCAATCCTGATCGTAGGGAAGAACCCCTGCGACCCGCTTGCCATGCTTCGTAACGATCGAGCCCTCCGCATCCAGCCGATCCAAACTGTGCAAGCATTGCTTTTTGAACTTTGTGGCTCCAATTGTCTTCATCGTCCGAAACCCTATGGATTGGACAAAACATAAAAACAGTCACCAGTATTGTCCACTTTGAAACTTGCCTTCCATGGCTCGAATCGCGGGGAATCTGCTAGACTGACGCTCGCCGGACGCCCCGGCCGTGGCCGGCGGCGTTCCTCCGGTCGTCCAGCCGTGGGCCGTTAGCTCAGTCGGTAGAGCATCTGCCTTTTAAGCAGAGGGTCGCTGGTTCGATCCCAGCACGGCCCACCCCCGTTTCTGAGAAAAGAGGAAAGAAAAAAAGAGGGAAGCTCTCCGACCGGCTGCCGGTTCCGGGTCAAGAAGGGGACAAGAATGTCCCCGCTTCCAAGAAATAAGGAGGGGCGATTTCCAATCGCCCATTCTTCGTCGCCAAGTTTGTCACACCGGAGTGCGGCGGTAGGAAAACCGCCGCTCCACCGGCGACAGGAAAGTCGCCTCCCATCCTTTTTCTAACGGCATTTCGCCGGGCATGGGCCGGTGGGGGAGCTCCTATTCAAGAGGGGGACTAACAGTCCCCCCTCCAATGGCATCGAGGATCAGAGCCTCCACCTTGTTCCAGACTTCAGGGTCGCGGTCCATTTTGGCGTGGGCGATTCGGGCCAGGGTCTTGTACCAGGGGAGATCGGACACGTCGATGGGACTGTCCGCGTAGTCGAAGCGGAAATTGCCGATAATCTCGGTGCGGCTCGGATCCGCAGCCCGGATCGGCGCCTCCCCCCGGATCAGGCGTCCGTTGTCCTGGTAGATGTTGGCCGCGGCTCGGACGTTGGGAGGAATCATGCCGTCCCCGCGGCCGACGCTGTCCACCTGGACGGTGAGCAGGATCGGCACATTCAGCGCGTCGAGCTGGCGGGCGAACTTGACGACGGCGGCTCCTCCGAAGCTCTGTCCGTAAACCACGATACGCGCCTGAAGGCGCTCGGCGGACTGGAGCTGGCCGTCGCGGTTCGCATCCAAGGCGGCGCGGACCAGACCAAGGGCCAGATCCCGCTTCCGGTTCTCGACGGTCTCGACGTGTACTCCCGCAAGGCCTCGTTCGCGTAGCCGTTGGGCTATGCGGCCCACGCCGACCTCGGTGTTTTTCCAGGAGTCGCGCCCGCCCATGAAACCCAGAATCAGGGTGTCGCCCTGCTCGATGGGAGTGGTTGTGGCGAAGTGGCCATACTGTTGGCCGGAGCGCAGGATACAGGATGTTGCCGTGGCGGCGGCCAGGAACAGGATCAGGAAGAGCCGGAAAAGCAAGGATCGGGTCATGCCTGACATCACACGTCCGGCGCCTTGGGCTTGACTTGAAGGTGGACCTGGGACGCCAGCCCCTGCTTGACCTCCAGCACGCGGGCCGTGACCTGTTCCAGCTCCAGGACGTCGCCTCTCGCGGGAAGGCGCCCCAGGTGGCTCACGATCAGACCGGAGAGGGTGTCGACATGCGGAGCCTCCAGTTCCAGCTCCAGCTCCTGGTTGAGCCAGCCCAGAGAGATCTGACCCCGGACCCGGAATCGATCCTGGCCATCGGCCACAATGTCCGGCGCCTCCTGGTCGAACTCGTCCTGAACCGCTCCCACCAGTTCCTCCAGCACGTTCTCCAGGGTGATGACCCCCACCGCGGTCCCATGTTCGTCCACCACCAGGGCCATGTGGAGGCGTTCGGCCTGCATGCGCCGCAACAGCTTGCTCAAGGGCAGGGTTTCTGGGATCGCCGGGAAGGATCGGGCCAGGGAGACCAGGTCCGGGCTCTGGTCCCGGGGGACATTGAGGAGGTCTTTGACGTGGATTAGGCCCATGGCGTCATCCAGCGACGTCCGGCAAAGCGGATAGCGGGAGTGCCGCGTCTGGCGCGCCAGCGCCAGGGCTTCGTCCAGATGATCTTCCATCCTCAGAAAGGCGACCTCGCGGCGCGGCACCATGGCTTGTCGGCAGACCATCTCGTCGAAGCGGAAGACGGAGTTCAACAGTTGCAGCTCGGTGGAGCTCAACTCTCCCGAACGGGCGCCCAGCCGGATCATGGAGAGAATCTCCCCCTCGGTCGGCTGGCCCACCGGGGCCCGGCGGGTCAGCAGCCGGGTCAGCCCCTCCAGAGACCGGATGACCGGGTAGAAGAGCTTCTCCATGCCCGCCAACGGCCAGACGATGAAGGGCCAGAGCCGGCGCCAATGAACGGCGCCGTAGGTCTTGGGCAGGATCTCCGACAACAGCAGAATTCCCAGGGTCAGGCCCCCAGAAAAGACCGGGACCCAAGAGACGCCCAGGACCTGGGCGGCGTACATGCCGGCGATGGTGGCGCCGCCCGTATTGGCGAGGGTGTTCAGAATCAGGATGGCCGAGGTGGGGCGGGCGATGGATGTCTTCATGGTCAGGAAGCGCCGCGCCAAGTGGCGTCTCCGGCCTTTGGCCTGGGCCGCCTCGAGGCTGGGGACCGTCGTCGAGTACAGAGTCGCCTCGAAGAGCGAGCACAATCCCGAAATAATCAGTGTGAGCGCGGCCACCGTGAGCAAGGTGCCCATGCCGTAACTCCTTTCTGCGGAGATGAATAGCGGGTCAGGAGAGGATCGGTTTCACCAGGTGACCATGAACGTCGGTGAGCCTGAAGTCCCGGCCCTGGTACTTGTAGGTCAAGCGGGTGTGGTCGATTCCCAGGCAGTGAAGGATGGTGGCCTGGAGATCATGGACGTGGACCGGGTCCCGGGTGATATTGTAGCTGAAGTCGTCGGTCTCTCCATGGACGATTCCCGGCTGGATGCCCCCTCCGGCCAACCAGATGGTGAAGCAACGGGGGTGGTGGTCCCGCCCGTAGTCGTCCTCGGTCAGACGCCCCTGGGAGTAGACCGTTCGTCCGAACTCTCCCCCCCAGATCACCAGGGTGTCCTCCAGTAGCCCTCGCTCCTTGAGGTCCTGAACCAGGGCGGCCGACGGTTGGTCCGTGTCGTAGCACTGGCCCCGGATCTGCTTGGGAAGGCGGTTGTGCTGATCCCAGCCCCGGTGAAAGAGTTGGATGAACCGTACGCCTCGCTCGGCCAGACGCCGGGCCAGCAGGCAGTTGGCCGCGAAGGTGCCCGGCTTCCGGGACTCCGGGCCGTACAGTTCGAAGATCCGCTCCGGCTCGTCCGAGAGATCGGTCAGATCCGGGACCGACGCCTGCATCCGGTAGGCCATCTCGTACTGAGAGATCCGCGTGTTGATCTCAGGGTCGTGGTATTCCTGGGCCTTGAGCTCGTTGAGGCGGCCCAGATCGTCCAGAAAACGCCGACGGCTGGCCCGATTCAAACCCGGTGGATTCGAGAGGTACAGGACCGGGTCTCCCACGGACCGGAACTTCACTCCCTGGTAGCGCGTCGGGAGGAAACCGCTGCCCCAGAGCCGGTCGTAAAGAGGCTGACCGCCGGGCGCTCCAGTTCCCATGGAGACCATGACCACGAATGACGGCAGGTCCTCGGTGTCGCTGCCCAGGCCATAGGAGATCCAGGAGCCGATGCTGGGCCGGCCGGCCAACTGGGCTCCGGTCTGGAAGAAGGTGACCGCCGGATCGTGATTGATGGCCTCCGTGTGCATCGATTTCACGAAACTGATGTCGTCGGCGATCCCGGCCGTATGGGGCATGAGTTCGCTGACCCAAGCGCCTGACTGGCCTTGCTGGCTGAACTTGAACAGCGTGGGAGCCACCGGGAAGCTGGACTGGGTGGCCGTCATGCCGGTCAGGCGCTGACCCTTGCGGATGGAGTCGGGAAGCTCCGTTCCCCGCAGGTCCTGCAGTCGCGGCTTGTAGTCGAAGAGCTCCATTTGCGACGGGGCCCCCGATTGAAACAGGTAGATCACCCGTTTGGCCGTGGGGGCGTAATGGGGAAGGCCGGGCAACCCGCCGGTCGTGTCTCCGGAGGACGGGGCCCTTCCCAGAGCCGCAGCGCCCAGGTCACGGTTCAGGAGCGTCGCCAGAGCCGCCGTCCCGATGCCTGTGCTGCCGAGCCCGAAGAAGTGACGCCGGGTCAGGAGCAGACCCATTTCAGGTCGTGGATCCATTTCTTATTCCTTGGAGATGG
>JAPOYZ010000632.1:2011-6131 GCA_026706325.1 Candidatus Aminicenantota bacterium | reverse complement strand
TGGGTGGTCCATGCAGGTCATTTCCAGTTTTCAGGACGGTCCCTGGTTCACCGTCTATCTCCCGGGCGATCCCTTGGATGTGGGATCCGAGTTCTCCCAGTGGCCGGACCGGATCGGGAATCCGAACCTGGCCCCGGACCAGCGCACGCCGAACCGGTGGTTCGACACGGAGGCCTTCGTGCGTCCCGACGGCCTCCGCTACGGCAACGCGGGCCGGACCACCGTGGAGGGACCCGGCCTAGCCAACGTGGACCTCTCGCTCCGGCGCACGTTCCGTGTGAGCGAAGGACAGAATCTGGAACTGCGCCTGCAGATGTTCAACGCCGCCAACCGCGCCAACTTCGTCTTGCGGCGGAAAGCCCGGGTCAACCAGTTCGGTACGGCCGACTTCGGCGCACTGGGCGAAGCCTCCCCCGCCCGGCAGGTCCAGGTGGCGCTCAAGTATTCGTTCTGATCGGACACCCTCACAACCATCGGCGTGACCGCGAAAACCGGCCGGCATGTCATCATCACGGCGTATATTGGTCCCGCTCGGCGGTTGTAGAAATGGAGCAGATTCCGCCGACGTTCACACGTACAAGGCAGGTTCATCCTACGGTGGTCCCGATACGGTGAATCTGCCTTCTGAAACTCGCGTTGCACAATGAAGAACGGAAAGCGTAGCAGTTCGAACGGAATGCTTGAAGCCCTGGTACCGAAAGCCCTACGGAATCTGAAGGACTTGGCGCGGGAGTTGCCGCGTCTGGCGAAGAATCCAACCGCCATGGCGAAGATTGAGTCCGCGATGCACAAGGTCTCCACGGACCACAGGGTCCTATTGGGTGACGCACGGGACGCGACCTTTCCCGCCGGATCTATTCACTTGGTTCTGACCTCCCCACCCTATTGGACCCTCAAGAAATACCATCGAACCGACGGTCAGTTGGGATGGATCGAGGACTATGACGAATTCCTGGACCAACTCGATAGGGTCTGGCGCATGTGTTACCACGCCTTGGTTCCCGGTGGACGACTCATTTGTGTCGTGGGGGACGTCTGTCTGTCGAGGCGCAAGAATGCAGGCCGACATACGGTGGTTCCGCTTCACGCTTCCATACAGGAGCGCTGCCGCGATCTTGGATTCGACAATCTCGCGCCGATCATATGGAGCAAGATCGCTAATGCCGCCTACGAAGTCGACCGTGGCGGGGGAGGCTTTCTCGGCAAACCGTATGAGCCCAACGCCGTAATCAAAAACGACATCGAGTTCATCCTGATGCAGAGAAAGCCGGGAGGTTATCGGAGCCCTTCCGTTGCAGCCAGGACCCTGAGCCTGCTCTCGCGGGAAGACTTCCAGAAGCTTTTTCGGCAAGTGTGGACTGACATTGGGGGTGCCTCGACGCGGATGCACCCTGCACCCTATCCGGCGGAACTGGCCGAGCGGCTGATCCGCATGTACAGCTTTGTAGGCGACACCGTCCTGGACCCATTTATGGGAACCGCTTCGACTCAGGTTGCCGCCATCGCTTCCGGCAGGAGCAGCGTCGGCATCGAGGTCGATCCGGCATATTTCGAGACGTCGCTCAAGCGCCTGCGTTCCGAGGCCAACCGATTGTGGAAGAACGTGACAGTCAAACCTGGCAGGATTGCCGGACAGCACCGGACTGCAGCCACCAACTCCCGGAATTCGTCAGCGGATCTCGTTGCTGTCTGAAAACTGACCCGTGATTTCACTACAAGACGCAATATCCCGCCTCTACCGGATTGCGGTTCTTGAGGGCAAGGCCACGTCCACGGTTCGTTTGAAAAAACTTGCCGATTATTGCGTCCAAGAGTTGGAGCGACGAGGGCTGAAAGGCGTTGAAAAGGAGTCTTCGATTCCTGGCGCAGGAAGAAGCAAGCAGTGGGATGTTGCTTGGCAGTATGACGGAAAATACCGGCTCGGGATCTCGCTGAAATCCATAATGAAGAATCTGGGCGGAACCGTTCCCAACAGAATCGACGACATGATCGGCGAGGCAGCGAACGCGCAGTTGCACTCTCCTGAAATCGTCATCGGGTACGTCATGATCTTCAACATTGAAAATGACGCCGTGTCGCCGAAGTACGGATCGACCTGGGCCGAAGTCGCCAAAAACCGGTTGATGTCGCTGTCCGGCAGAAGGCCTCCGGCATGGGCAACTGGAATGATCGAAGACTTTGTGCTCGTAAAGGTGAAGTTCGGCTCAATGGCTTCGATTGTCTCCACCTCTCAGCCCTTCACCGATTTCTTCGACACGATCGTGGAGCAGGTCGCTCACCGAAATCCGAACGCTATTCCGCGAGCGGGATGTTAGGGACGCCAAGTTCAGCGACCTGTAATCGGCAAAATTGAAGGAACATTGACCGGGGTGAGATCTGCTTTCAAGGCGATCGGGTGCACCGTCATTCATCCTCCCTCAGGTAGACCACGTAGAGCCGGGGATCGGCGTCCGCATCACGCTCCATGTGGATCCGCAGGCGCACCGTCTGACCCGCCAGGGCGGACAGGTCTCCTCCGGGCCATTGGACGGGAACGTCGAGTCCTCCCTCTCCCTGGGGAACGCCGCTCGACTCCCCCGAATAACCGGGTAGCAGATTGAATGCGGCGTCGGAGATCTCCACCTTCATGAGCCGGGCGTGGTCGGCGTTGAGGACCACTTCGAAACCACCCCTGGGCAGGGTCACCGGGGCCGACCACACCCAGCCCTTGGGCTCGTCCAGCCGCGTCGAGCCTTCGGGATAGAGCCCCAGGGCGCCCCAGCGGTCCCGGGGCAGCGTGGCCAGGGCCACCTCCGCGTAGTATTCCTCGCCGTACTCGGCGTTGCGCCAGCGCCCGTGGTAGATGAGGGTCTTGTCGCCAACGTTGAGGATGCCGTTGCCCGACTGGCAGAGGATGGTGGGGTAGTTCTTTCCCGGATCGTTGGTCACCGGTGAATCGTCCCGGTGCAGGTAGACGTGCCCCTTCACCGGTTCGCGGAAATGAATCCCGTCGTTGCTGACCACCAGGCCGAAGTCGGCCGAGATCTTGCCATGCCCGAACCAGGCCGCCGGGACGTTCCGGGTCGTGTCCCCCGGGAAGTTGTGCCAGAGCCCGAACAGGCCCACCAGGACGCTGCCGTAGCTGCGGGCTCCGATGCCCAGATGCACCTGATCGTAGGGCTTGCGTCCGCCCCGTTTGGCAGGGTCCGCCGGCTCCCGGATCAGGAACGCGGGAGCGTAACCTGAAACCCAGTCGTCGAAATTGGCCGAGACGGCGGCGTAACCCTGGCGCCCGTGGGCATGGCCCCCTTCGCTGTGCCCGACGGCCTGGCCGTGGACCGCATAGAAATTATTGTGATTGTAGACCCCCGCGATCTCGATGAACTTGTCGACGGCGTCCCGATCCTTGACCTTCCAGTGAATTCCATCGGGGCTCGTGGCCGTGCGGAAGACCCAGGTCGTGCCGTTGTGGAGGTTGTAGACCATCTTGTAGCGGCGCTGCGGGTCCGGTTCCTCCTCTTCCTTGAGGACGTGACCGCCGTACATCCGCTCGCCGGGCAGGTCCAGAAGGTTGTTCTCGCGGCTCCCCTTGTATTCCACCTGTCCCAGATTCGGCTTCACCCAGTGGATCCCGTCGTCGCTCTCGGCGTAGGCAACCGGCCCCACGGTGAACCCCGATTCGGTCTCTCCCGTCCCCAGGGCGTAGTACCACATGCGGTACTTTCCCTCGTCGAAGAGGACCGTCCCGTAAAAATGGGTCCCGATGTAGTCCGGCTTGTCGGGATCGTGGCGGCTGGGGGTCAATACCGGCTCCAGCCTCACCTCCGGCTTGGAATAGTAAAGGGAAACGTTGCGCCACAGCGGCAACAGGTGGTCGTCGATGGCCAATAGCGGCGCCTCGCCGCGGACCACACCCGGAACCGTCTCGAAACGGAAACCGTCGGGCTCGGGCGTGCCCGGTCCGCCGCCGGAACAACCAGCGGCCAAGCCAAGGACCAGCAGAACGAAGAGATACAGGTGGACCCGGTGTTTCAAATACATGACTCCTCCAATTCGGAATTCGGCTGTGGCGGCGTGGCCGGAGCGTCGTTACTTCTGATCTTGCGGCTTCACGTCGGGTGGAGCTCCGACGAAGAGCCAC
>JAPOYZ010000632.1:0-1993 GCA_026706325.1 Candidatus Aminicenantota bacterium | reverse complement strand
GTCGGTGTGATTGTAGACCGACCGCATGGGTTCGGGAGGAAAGTAGATGGCCGTGTTCTCCTCCACCTCGTACTCATCGTCATCGACTCTCACCATGGCGCGGCCCTTCATCAGGTAGTAGACCTCCTCCATGGTGAAGTGCCGGTGGTGCTCCACGCTCCCACCGGGGGCCAGCCGGCCCACCGACATCCGCAGATGGCCGGGGAGCCCGAAGGCGTCGTTGAAGGACTTGTGCTCCAGGGTCTCCTGGTTTTCGGCGATGTTCGCCAGATCCACGAAACGTACCGGTTTGCATGCCTTGGACCTGTCTTTGTTCATTCTTTCGATCTCCCGTCCGTAGTCGTTTCGTTCGTCAAAAGCTCACCGGCGCCGCTCGGCGGGCGCCGTGGCCGGAATCTCTACCAGGCCAGCCAGCCACCATCCACACACAGGACCTGACCGGTGACGAACGAAGCCGCGTCCGACGCCAGGTAGATGACGGCCCCTTGCAGGTCCTCCCCCGTCCCCGGGCGTTTCAAGGGGGTGCGTTGGATCATTCTGGACCAGGTGTCCTTGGGGACGGCCGTTTTCAGCCGTTCGGTCCGGATCATCCCGGGGCTGATGGCGTTGACCCGGATCTTGTAGTCCGCCCAATAGGTGGCCAGCGCCCGGGTCATGCTGATCACCGCTCCCTTGCTGGCCGAGTAGGCCAGATCTTCGCGAGTCGGATTACCCGGCGGGTGGGAGACGGAAGGGTCCACTCCCACATGCCCGTAGACCGAGGCGATGTTGACGATGCAACCGCCCCCTTGGCGCGCCATGATCCGGCCGGCTCGCTGGGAACAGAGAAAAGTCCCGGTTGCGTTGACGTCGAAGACCCTCTGCCAGACCTCCAGGGTGGCGTCGAGGGTGGGGGCATGAATGGAAATCCCGGCGTTGTTCACCAGGATGTCGAGGCGCCCGAAACGCTCCTCGGTGGCCGCCATCATGCGTTCGACGTCGTCAGGACGGGAGACGTCCGCCTCCACTCCCACCCCGT
The DNA here is from genome assembly GCA_026706325.1 of Candidatus Aminicenantota bacterium. Lineage (GTDB taxonomy): Bacteria > Acidobacteriota > UBA6911 > RPQK01 > JAJDTT01 > JAJDTT01. The sequence goes on along the minus strand of JAPOYZ010000632.1, from coordinate 975 downwards.
CCCGTCCCCGCCGGTGAATGCGGCGGGCTGCGGCTTCGGCCAGGGCACCGTCCCGGTCCCCGACGACCACGTCGGCGCCGGTTTCGGCCAGGGCCAGGGCGAGATCCTCTCCCAGGCCCGATCCGGCTCCGGTGACAACGGCGACCTTGCCCTGGAGGCTGAATCGATCGGACCCTGGCATGCCGGTCAGAACAGCCCCTGGATCCGGCCCGTCTGCGTATCGACGTCGATTCCGCGGTAGGCGGGCCGGGAACCGGTTCCGGGCAAGAGATGGATTCCCCCTGCCACCGGGACCACCAGTCCGGCGCCCCGGTAGAGCAGGACGTCCCGAATCGGCAGTTCCCAACCGCGCGGCCGGCCTTTCAACTGTGGATCGTGGGAGAGACTCAGATTGGACTTGGCCATGCAGAGCCCCAGTGAGCGGTTCCGGGGATCGCTGTCCAGCCGCTCCAGCTTGCGCCGGGCCTCCGGCGAGTAGCTCACGCTTCCGGCTCCGTAGACCTGGGTGGCGATGCACTCGATCCGCTCTTCGATCCGGCTCTCCAAGTCGTAGAGAAAACGGAAATCACGCTTCTGCTCGCAGGCGGCCACCACCGCCTCGGCCAACTCCACGGCTCCCTCGCCTCCCTTGAGCCAGTGGTCGGACATGGCGAAGGGAGCACCAGCCTCTTCGGCGACCCGCTTCACCAAGGCGATCTCCTCGTCGGAATCGGTGACGATCCGATTGACGCAGACCACCGGTTCGATCCCGCTCTTCCGAACGATGTCGATGTGGGCCAGTAAATTGGAGCACCCCTCTTCCACCAGTTCCAGGTTCTCCTCGGTGTAGGCGGGGTCCAACGGCTGGCCCGGGCGCACCCGCGGCCCGCCCCCGTGGCTCTTGAGGGCCCGGATCGTGGCCACGATCACCACCGCATCGGGCCGGAGCCCGGAGTACCGGCATTTAAGGTTCCAGAACTTATCATATTCGCTGTC
>JAPOYZ010000451.1 GCA_026706325.1 Candidatus Aminicenantota bacterium | reverse complement strand
CACCGATCAGGTGGAGCTTGATCAGGCGCCGGTCCGGTCCAGCCGGGGTGGCGCCTTCTGCGACTACGACAACGACGGGGACCTGGACCTGCTGGTGCTGGCCATCGACGACGCTCCCACGCTACTGCGCAACGACGGAGGAAACCGCAGAAACTGGCTCCAATTCAGGCTCTCGGGCAAACGCGGCAACCGGTCTGCCATCGGCGCCCGGATGAAGGTCGTGGCCGCGTCAGGAGCGGCGGGAGCTTCCTGTCCCAGAACGATCTCCGTCTCCATTTCGGCCTGGGTGAGAAGGCCGCCGCCGACCACGTCGAAATTCACTGGCCCCGTGGAGGACGCCAGGTTCTGACAAACATCGAAGCAAACCAGATCGTCCGCATCGAGGAGGCTGAATGAAAGCACACTCTCCCTGTCGCATTGGATGGAGCGCCGTGATTGTGCTCCTCGTGTCTCTGGCGCTGGTTTCTCTGGCGCCGGCCGGCGAAGCTTCCGGAGCCGGGGAGGAGGTCCGGTTCCTGGACCTCACCCTTCTGGTCTCCCAGGAACACCCGGTGAACTGGCCGGACATCTTTCCCTACTTCCACATCAACCACTACCTCAAGATCGGCCCGCGCGGCCCTTACAACAGCGACATCATCACCATCGACGAAAACACCGGGACCCAGTTCGATTCGCCCGCTCACGGACCGGTTCCCAGGGAGATCGGCAAGATCACGCCCGAACGGGTGCCGATCTGGCAATTCCTGGGGGAGGCCTGCGTCATCGACGTTCGCGACCTGCTGGACGACGCACCCATCGGGCACAGTCCCCTGATCCGCAAGCAGCACGTCCAGGACTGGGAGCGGCGCCACCGGCCCCTGGGCCCGGGCGATGTGGTCCTGTTCCGGAGCGGCTACAACGACAAGTACTTCAAGCCGTTGCCCGAGGGACTCGGTTTCGTGGCCCAGGTCGCGGCGGGCGAAAAAACGGCCTGGCCGGGGCCCGACGCCGAGACCATGGACTATGTGGGAAGCCGGGGCGTTCTCACCGCGGGCATCGACAGTCCCAGCATGGGGCCGCTTCCGCCCCCGGGGGCCATGGAAACCCATGGCGCCGGTCTGAAATACGGAATGCTCTGGACCGAAGGGGCCCGGAATCTGGACCAGCTCCCGGTGACGGGAGCGGTCTACCTCCAGTTGCCGCCCAAACACGGAGGGGGCATCGGCGCTGAGGTCCGGGCCTTCGCCATTGTCGGCGACCCGCTGGCGCCGTGGCTGATCGAAAGGGCGCGCAAGCACCGGGTCATCGACCTTTCCGTCCAGCTCGCCGAGGACCTGCCGGTCTGGTGGCCGGGTCCCGGAGCCGGCAATTCCCGCTATCGCTACTACCAGCACGTACTTCCGCTTCCCTATATCCCGGCGCAGCACCAGCGCGCCTACGACAGCCACGTGGGCACGCACCTGGTGCCCCCCGTCTACGCCCTTCCCCGGGAAGGATTCGACCCCGGCGACTACTCGCCGCAGGTGAGGGAGTGGCTGGGTGAATATGAGAAAAGTTACGGACCGAGAGGTTTCAGCGACGTCACCACCGAAAAGGTGCCTCTGTCCCAAACCGCCGGATGGGCCCGGGTCATCGACGTGAAGCACCTGATCGGCTCCACGAAGGAGTCCGACTGGCCGGCGTCTCCGGTCATCGGGCCGGAGGACATCCGGGAGTACGAAAAACGGTCCGGGGAACTTGAACCGGGAGAGGTGGTCATCTTCCACAGCGGGTACAGCGACGTCTACCTGAAGCCGTTTCCCCAGGACAAGGCCTGCATGAAGGATCCCCTCGACGGGAAACGGGAAGGGTGGCCGGCGCCCGGAGCGGAGGCCGTCCAATATCTGGCGGACCGGGGAATCCGCTGCGTGGCGACGGACGGGCCGACGCTCGGAGGCGTCGATCCCAAGAATGCCGTCATGACCTATTGGGCCCTGGGCAGCCGAGGGATGGTGGGCGTCGAGTACCTGACCCAAGTGGGATCCATGCCGCCCAAGGCCTACTTCATCTTCGCCGCACCCAGGATCAAGGGAGCCCACGGGGGTTCCGGCCGGGCCATTGCGGTCTACTGACCCGTCGGGAGACCGGCGGCCCGCCCGCTGTGCGCCCCAAACTCTCCGGCGGGCGAGAGATGCAGGACCTGACAGAGATCAGGTCGCTGAGCAGAGTGGAGGAGAGACGCGACAGCCGTCGGCAGGAGGGATTGGCTGTTGCCGGTGGCCTTCGCACCCGCCACGAGAAATGCGGGCCAAAGGAGCGCCGTAATGACGAAAACCGGCGCTGAGACGGGCTACCGCCGCGGGAGCGGCTCGGTATGGGGTGGGCTCCACAAACTTTGGGGAAGGTTGGACGACTGTGGGGGTTCCCTGAACAGCAGAACATCGATCTCGGTTCGCTTTCGGGCACGAGTCACCCACCGCTCCAGTTCCTGGTTGGTTTTTAGGAGCCCCACGATTTCCTGAATCCGATTCTGCAGCAGTTCCAAGGGTGGAGCCGGGCCGTCCCTGACCGTGGGAAGGAATGTCTCCCGATAGTAGGCTTCGATTTCCCGGGGCACAACGATTGCGAACGGCTGGATGCGAACCTGAACGAACTTTTGAACGGCCAGTTGTCGCAGGATCATGGCGTGCAGACTTCCTGGGCTCATCCCCATGGACCGTAGTTTTTCCTGGAACGCCCCTTCGGACCGGAAGCTCTGCTGGTAGGCCTCGATCCGAGCTTCAATCTCTGCCGGCAGTATTTCAGCGCCCGGGGTGTTCTGCGCCTCGCTGGCAATCAGGGTTTCCTCGATCAACTGGTCCAATGCCGCGGAATAGACCAGCCGTCTCTGGGCGGGGTCCGACGGCAGGGTTTGTCCCCGGTACTGAATCAGCCAGCGTACGTCGGAGAGGGTGATGACTTCGCCCCCCACCAGAGCGGCCACTCTGTCCCTGATCTCCGCATGAGCGGAACTCAGGCCCGCGATGGAGCAGAGAAGAGCCATCCAGGTCACGGTCAGAATTGGACGTCGGCTCCTGGCACGCATGGCTAAAACGACGGTCCCAGAAGGAAGTGAAAGTTCCAGTGCCCGAATCCCGCGACATCCGGTGGACCGGGATTGTATCCCGCATCGAAGCGGATCGGCCCGAAAGGCGTGTTGGCCTGAATCCCCAAGCCGACGGCGTGCGTCAGGTTGGATGGAAGATCACGGAAAGAACGGAAAACATTGCCGCCGTCGTAGAACAACGCGCCCGTGAGGAAGGCCACCAGTGGAAACCTGAGTTCCAGATTTGCGATCAAGAGGGCGTTGCCGCCCAGCGGAACGGGTCGCCCGGCTGGATCCGGCTCTCCACGAACGTTCACGAGCACGATCTCGCCCGTCTCGGGATCGCGCAAAAGCGGTCCGGCAAGCTCCTGGGGCAGACCGCGCAGGGTGGTTGATCCTCCGGAGAAGAAGCGTTCGCTCAAGGGGGCGGATTGGGATGCCTCATCTGAAGTGGTGAATCCAGACGCACCGATCCACCCCAGTCTGAGGGAGGAAGCCAGGGTCAAATCGGGAAAAAGCTTTCGATAATACTGACCCTGAGCCAGAGCACGGAAAAAGTTTGCATCCGAACCTGCCGCCTTGAGAGAGAGTCTGGCGTCTCCAGTCAAAAAGAAGCCCTGTGTGGCGTAGGTCGGGTCGTCTCGCGACTCGTTCACGTAGGACAGTGCAAAACTGGAAAGCTGCAGCCGGTCCTCCGCACGGAAAAACTGCAGGGGGACATCCAGATCCTCGGGAAGCTGGATCCGTACGGTTTCGAAGTTGTAACGAAAGAACATGGACTCGCGCCGGCTCAGCGGTCGTTCGGTCTGGGTCGTGAAGATGACACGAAATTCGTCGAATGGCTTCCCCCGAACGGCCCGGGTGTCCCCTTCGGTGCGCGTGGTCAAGGCTGCTTCATGATTCGCCGTCAGGGAGGTGACCATTGGGAGCTTTCGTCCGAACACACGGGGCAAACTGTAGGACAGATTGGCGCGTTGTCGTTTGGAGCCGGCACGCAGACCAATAGCCAGAGTTTCGGCTCTTCCCGCGAAGTTGCGGTTACTGATGCCAAGCGTGCCGCGCGGCCCTTCGGACGAAGAAAAGCCGCCGCCGTAGGAAAGCGTATATTTTTTGGCCTCCTCGACCTGGACCACCAGGTTCCGCCGCAGCGGGTCGACGAAGGATGGAACTTCCCGAATCTCCACGCGGTCAAAAACGGCCAGGTCGTACAAGTTTCTCTCGGTCGCCAGAATCTGGGTGAGTGACGCCGGATCTCCAGGCTTTATGGAAATTCCCCTTTGAACGATCCACTCTTTCGTACTCAGATTCCCGGAGAGCACGACCGCATCGGTGAAGTGCCTGGGACCTTCGTCGATGAAATAGACAATGTGGGCCGCGGCCACCTCCGGAAACGAGAACCGAAAGCGGCATTCCACCTGCCGGTAGCCCAAATCTTCGTAGGCGGCCAGCAGATTGGCTCGATCCTGGGTCAAGATTCCAAGTCTGAAAGGAGCCCCCGGCCGACCCTGGAGCTGGTTCTCCAGAACCGTCCGGCTCAACTCCTCGTTCCCGACAAACTGAACGTCCCGGATGAAATGCCGTTGGCCCTCCTGGATCTCATAGATCAGCGTCAGGTCATTGCCGGGTGGATTCGCTGCGACCAGTTCGTAACTGACTTCCACATCCCTGAACCCTCTTTTCCGGTAGTAGGCTTCAATCATACGGACGTCATCCTGAGCCATCCGCTCGGTAAACCGCCCTCTGCGAAACATCCCGCTTTTTCTGACGCGGACGATTCCGAGTAGAGATCCGTCTTCAGCGAATTCGTTCCCTTCGAAAAGAACGCTGCCGATCCTGCAACGCGCACCTTTCGTGACCCTGAACACGACCGCGTTCGCATCAACACCATCTCGTCGTTCCAGCGCCACGCGGGCCAGGAAATAACCGCGCCTCTGATAGATTTCCCGGAGTTCCGCCGCGGTGGCTTCCAGGAGGTTCTCCAGCAGCCCCTTCCGGCTGAAGATGGGAAGATCGGCGAGCGTTTCCTGATCCAGATCAATACCCTCGATTTCGATCGCGTTGCGGTTGCCCGGTTGAATCTGCAACCGAAGCGATACCGTATTGTCGGTTCGGTCGTATTGCAGGCCCTCATGGACGCTTGCTGCCGCGAAACCCTGCCGGGCCAGGTCTCCTTTCACCCGGCGCAGGTCTTCGTCAAGCCGATGTCTGGAGAAAACCGAACCTCTCGCGCTCTCGAACCAGAATTGTGCCCGGGCCAGGTCCACATCCTCCGGGGCTTCGATCTCGATCTGTTTCGTCCGAGCCGGCTGTCCGGCCGTGATCCGGAATGTCAACGTGACACCTGCCCCGTCATGATCGATCTCGAACCGAGGCTCGACCGCTGCCTGATGGTATCCGCTCCTCCGGTAGAATCTCCTCAACCGGAAGAGGGTTTCCTCGAGACTCGCATCGGAGTACGGTGCGCCGGGCGTCAAGACCAGTTGGCGGCGGAGTTGCATCCTGTCGATTTCGACTTGACCGGCAAAACGGATCTGATCCATCAGAAATCTTCGAACCAGGAAAACCTTGACCGACACTTCGTCGTTCGCCGATTCCCGAACGTCGATCTGGACATCGTGAAAGATCCCGGTGGAATAGAGTCGACGCAGCGTGGCGCGGGCCCGGGAACTCGTGTAGGGTTCCTCTTCACGAATCGTGACCAACTTGAACAGGTCCGCTTTGGAAATTCTGGTCAACCGGCCATCCGCTCGAATTTCCACGCGGCGGACAATCTTTCCTTCGACCTGAGAATCGGCCCCAACCTCAACCGACGTGAACAGCAGGAGAGGCAGACCAATAATGGCCGCCGGTCTACCGAAGCGAACAAGGAAATGATCCACTGCAGTACGGAAGTCCTTGCAGCCCGTGGCAAAAGTCGTCACGGCATTCGACCGTCCCTGGATCGTGCGCGGACTGCGTTGCTCCTCGGTCCCATACTCCCGGCATGCTCCCTCAGCGCACCCGATCCGGCGGGCACAGCCCCGGTCTCGGCGCTGCGTGGAACTCCCGCCACGGACTGCTATAGTCGTTTCTTGAGCTTGAAGTCAAC
>JAPOYZ010000259.1 GCA_026706325.1 Candidatus Aminicenantota bacterium | reverse complement strand
AACGCGACGGAGATGACGACCCAGTAGAGCAGCCCCCAGAGGGAGGGCTCCGGAGCGCCCAGGAAGGCGAACCGGTAGGCTTCCACCATGTGGGTCAGCGGGTTCAGCGAGAGGAGGAACCGGTACGGTTCGGGAGCCCGGCTCAAGGGGTTGACGATGGGCGTGACCCAGAAGAAGAGCATGAACAGGACGCCCAGGAGCTGGGCCACGTCGCGAAAGAAGACGTTCAGGGAGGCGGCCATGGCGGCCAGCCCGTAAGTCATCAGGATCTGGACCGCGAAGAGGGGAAAAATCAGGACCAGGAACCGGAAGTCGGTCAGTTGGGTGACCGCAAGCACCACGAGGAAGACGGCCGTCCCCAGCAACTGGTGCACGACGGCCGAGAACAGAACGCTGAAGGGCAGCGTCTCCAACGGAAAACGCTGCTTCTTGATGATGTTGGCGTTCTCGATGAAGGTTCGGGCCGAGCGGACGACACCCTCCTGGATGGCCATCCAGGGCAGCAGCGCCGCGAAGAGATTGAGGGCGAAGAATCCGGTGGAGGCCTCGGGCCCGAACCGCACCTCCAGCACCAGCGAGAAGACCAGCGTGTAGAGAGCCAGTTGCAGGGCCGGATTCAGAATCGACCAGAACAGGCCCGCGACGGAGCCCACGTACCGGCTCCTGATGTCCCGCGACACCAGTTCACGAATCAGGTGCTTGTGGCGCAGGAGCGAACTCAACATGGTCCCGCGCCATTATAGAGGTCACCCGGAGGGGGGACCATGGAGCGGGGACTTTCCTGTCCCCCGCTTTCTGCAACGGCCTCGCCATTACATCAGCCGAGCGGATTCACCCAACGCAGACCGGAAAACCGTGCCATGTCGGCATCGTGTGAGTGGAGTTCCGCCTGGTGTTCTATAGCCAAGGCGGCGAGATGTGCGTCCGTCGTCAAATTGCCGGTTCCGCCAGAGCTCTCCAGGAGTTCGAACAGAATGTCCGCGTGGCGTGTTCCTGGGTGGATGAGCAATGTCTGCGGTCGTTCGAGCCAAGACCGGACGCGGGTGCAGGCTTCCCTCATGTCGAGGGGATATTCGAGAATCCTCGGGTGAGTGGCGATTCGGATGAAACCAAGGATCGAAGTCCACGGGAGTCCGACGCTGACGGTCCCGTTCATCAGGGCTTCCCACCATTCTCGCGCTTCCCGGTGTCGGGGAAAGTCCGAATTATGGGCGTGCAGCAGCAAGTTCACGTCGGGAATGATCACTGCCGACTCTTTCGACCAAGTTCCTCCGCTTCCAATTCGTCGACCAGTTGATTGAGCCGATTGATGTCAATGCCCGGCTTGAATCCGAAGGAGTGGGGTTTCACCTCATATCGAGCCATCGGCGAACTCTTGCCCCGCAACCCCAGACCGATCCGCAGGGCATCGTTCACGACGGCTTTCATACTCTTGTCGGAACGCCGAATCTCTCGCCGAAGGAGCTGTGCGACATCCGGTTCTATAGTCAAAGTGGTTCGCATTGAAGGCATCATGATGACTTCCTTATGTGATGTCAAGATGCTCAACACCGATCAAGACTCTCCTCGAACGCCGCCAATGCACGGGATAGACAATATTCGCCCGCGAATCGGGTTACCCTGGGAAGGACCGGACTGGATGTCCGATCCCTTACGAGACTCCGGCGCGGACCTCCCGGGTGATCCGCGTCACCACGTGGTCCGGCGCCTCGTCGAGACTCCTCAAAAGATCGGCGAAGATCCTGGGCCGGCGGATCACGATCTCCTGGAGATCCCGGGAAACCCTTCCAGCCAGGGCCAACAACACGTCGGCGTCCTCTTCCAGGTCTGCCGCGAGCCGGCGAATGGTCCGCTCGGGCGGGGGCGGAGTCTGTTCGAATTCGACCTTGCTCAAGTACGCCGGTTGGACACCGGCTCGGGAAGCCACCATCCTCAACGAGAATGCACGGTTTTCACGCTGCCGCTTTTCCCGGACCGTGCGAATGTGCTCTCCAAAAGTCATCGTCTCCTCCTGGTCGTTTCCGATCGTCCAACGATCAAATGTGCACCAGGGACTAGAAACTACACGATCCGGGTGACAGGAGGGACGACTTTCCTGTCGTCCCGTATTCATTGTTGCTGTACGATTCGGCGGATGCGGCTGGGGTCAAGCAGGGCCAGCGGTATCAGACGGGAATCGGAGAGAGAATTCCAAGTCTCCTCATCAAGGACCTAATCTACGGCCCGTGTTCTTCGGACAGATTCCGTTCCTCGTCAATGTCGAGAAGAAACACGACCCAGATCACTCGCTCACCCCGTCGAATGGCTGGTCACCGCCTACTTAGGCAAGCGGGACACATGCACGTTGAATTTCCGGGTTCTTTGTGAGCCAGACCATGCACCGTGCCTCCTTCTTGGTCAAACCTGTGGGCGATGAGATCAAAATAGTTCGTGTCGCCTGATTGGTAACGCCGGAACGTAGCATAGGCTATGTGGTCGGCAAGCTGAATCACACGGGACGCTCGGGAGTCGATGAACATCGGCGTGTCGGCCAGATATTTTATGGCTCCCCATCGGGTGCCGGTGACTCGGAACCCAATCGCTAGGTTCTGGAGGGTGGTTTCATGCGTGGATTTGTCAAGGATTACGAGGCCCCTTTGAGTATCTCCACCGTCATGCAGCCGCCCCAAGTAGAGGTCAAACCTCTTCAAGAGGTCCTCAAAGGCAATTTCCATTGGGTCTCGATCGGGGTAAGATGCTTTGTGTACTACACAGGCAAATGATCGGGACGATTCGAATGAAGATGCCATCACTTGCAGAACGGCTTTGATTGTGCCTCGTGCCCCGTTCGGCCCCATCCTTTTCCATGGCATTTTTCGCCGGGCGTAGATTTCCGAAGCATGAAACTCAACTCCGCTCGGATCTTCGGGGACAATTCCCTCTGCCAGTCTGTCCAGCTTGCGGGTGACCCAATGTGATTGCGCCTCGAATACCGAAACACCACCGAGGACCAAATACTGTTCGTTGACGTTACTCGCGGAGCCCGAATCGTCTAGATAGAGAAGATGCACGGGGGAAAGAAAAATGCAGCCGGGTGAACCGAAGTTCAACGAACCGCCGTGGCAGCCCTCCCAACCGCAAAATCATTGTCGCATTTGCCGAGAATGGCAGTCAAGTTTGTTTCCAAGCATTTTCGTCGGACGGATTCTCCAAGTTCCCGGGATATTTGTCAGCAGGAACAGTAGCCTCTACTTGGGCACTACCACGCTGGCAAGACCCTGTCCACAGACCAGACCGACCTCGCAAGTCTCGCCTCCATCGCCGATGTCACACGCTTGTCATTCTTGGCCACTTGGGGCCAGGCTTCGTCTTATTCAACGACCGAAGGCATGAAACCGCGAATTTGCTTTCGGGAAAGCTCGTCACCGTGCTGTCCGGTGCGGACCATGAACCGCGTGATGGAGTCCTGGTGGGCCCGGTCAGCCGCTCAACCGAACGGATGGAGCAGCCCTCCGGAAGCGTTGGGACCTGCCGCGCTGGGTCGCCACGAAGACCGGCGACAGGAAAGTCGCCGTTCCTGACCGGCGGTAGGAAAACCGCCGCTCCTGACTGGCGGTAGGAAAACCGCCGCTTCTATCAGGCGGCGCTTCCGTCCCGCACCAGGTGGCTTTTACGCAGGCGTTCGATTTGTGTCGAGTCCGGTTCAACGTTTTCGCGGTGGTCCAAGGGCGGCTTCCCCGCCTTCACCCGGCGGGCCCCGACGCTATCAAGGCGGTCGAGCCGCGGCGCCCCCTCCAACGCCTTGAGGTCGGCGTCGAAGTACTCGAACCAGGGGAGCCCGGCGCCGGTGTAGTCGGCGGCGGTGGGCGGCTCATACGGCGGCGCGTATCCGGTCACCGTCCGGTATTGCCCGCTGTTGAGGAGGTGGACGAAACAACGTGAGCGGACGTCCCGCTCCCAGACGGAGAATCCGTAGTCGTCAGAGAAGACCTCCTGGCGCATCATCCCGCCGGGCGCCAGGCCCATTTCGCTATACGGCAGCGCCGAACAACAGATGGCATCGATTTCGTAGGGGTCGGGGCCCCTTTCGGCCATCAGTCTCTCGTACTGCGACGCCTTCATCGGATAGACGACGACCTGCAGGCCGCCGTGCTCCGCGGCTCCCGTAAACTGCTCCTCGGGCGTATAGCCCTGCCCCAGAGGCATGGCGACAAACTGGCGGATCAATCCCTTGCGCACGCAGAAGCCGTCGAGCCAGGGCTGATCCGGGATCACGACATAGTCCTGGGGCCGCCGGTGCAGCTCGTTGCTGAACGGTTGTCCCGTGACGGCGTCGACTTTCCCGGCCGATACCTTGACGGCCATGGGGTACGAGCCATCGAAAGAAATCCAGAGCGCCTCCGCCTGGTACATGGGCATGAAGACGCCGCCATGATCGTTCCACCGTTGCGGCAGGCGATGGGCATAGTCGTCCACGTGGTGCAACGGAAACTCTCCCAGTCCCGCGGGCAGGGGATACTCACGGTCGTCGTCCGGAATCCGCAGGGTCCTCTCGAACGATATCGAACACCTCGCCTCCCGATGGACCTCCGGAAAGCTGAAAGTCAACGTATCGTGCTGTAGTTCAATCATTTTCTCCTCCTCTCCTGTTCCCCCAGGTTCCTGCAACCTGTCCTTCACCAGTCACCGTCGCGAATCTCTCTCGCAACCCTCAGCACCGCGTGGTCCGGCGCCTCGCGGAGTTGACGCAGCAGATCGGCGAAGAGTTTTGGACGGAGCATCACGATCTCCTGAAGGTCCTTGGACACCTTCCCCGCCATCGCCAGCAGCACGTCGGCATCCTCGTCCAGCTCCATCGCGAGCCGGCGGATGGTCCGCTCCGACGGAGGCGGTGTCTGTCCCCGCTCGATCTTGCTCAGGTAGGCCGGCTCGATTCCGATGCGGCCGGCCACCTGCCGCAACGAGAAGGTCCGGTCCTCGCGGCGCCGCCGTTCCCGGACCTCTCGAATGTATCCTCCAAACGCCATGTCGACCCCGGGACCGATCGTTTCGTCCCTCGTTCGAGTGTGTACTATATACTACACACTACATATGACACAAGAACGGCGGTTTCCAACCGCCGACCACGGGAGTGACCATATGGCGAAAAAGAACCGGCGATTGGAAATCGCCGTTCCTTTGCCGTGTGCTAAAATCGGGCCCGAAATTCCGCCCATGAGATTGATTTCCATGGTGATTCCCCTCTTCAACGAGGAGGAATCGCTCCCCGAGCTCTACCAAGGCATCGTCGAGGAATTGAGTTCCCGGTCCGGCGACCTGGAGATCATCTTCGTCGACGACGGCAGCACCGACGGCTCCTTCTCGACGCTGAAGCGCCTTCAGCAACGCGACTCCCGGATCCGGATCATTCGGTTTCGCCGCAATTTCGGGAAGTCGGCGGCTTTGGCGGCCGGCTTTCAGCACGCCCGGGGAGAGGTCGTGGTCACCATGGATGCGGACCTTCAGGATCGTCCCCACGAGGTGGGCAAGCTGTTGGACCATCTCGAAGACGGGTTCGACCTGGTCTCCGGCTGGAAGGTCAAGCGCCGGGACCCCTGGCGCAAGCGCGCCGCGTCGCGGATCTTCAACTTCGTCACCGCATTCCTGACGGGAGTTCCGCTCCACGACCTCAACTGCGGACTCAAGGCCTATCGCTTCGAGGTGATCCGCGAGGTGAAGGTCTACGGCGATATGCACCGGTTCATTCCGGTCCTGGCCAGCTACCGCGGCTTTCGGATCGGCGAGGTGCCGGTGGACCATGCGCCCCGCGCCTACGGGCGCAGCAAGTACGGGGCGAGCCGATTCCTGGGCGGCTTCTTCGATCTCCTGACGGTGATCATGCTGACCCGCTACAACAGCAAGCCGCTGCACGTCTTCGGAATCCTGGGCCTGGTGCTGCTGCTCGCCGGCTTTTCCGTCGAGGCCTACCTCACGGTGGGTTGGCTGCAGGGTCAATGGATCGAGGACCGGCCCCTGTTCATGCTGGGAATCCTGCTCCTCATCGTGGGTGTCCAGTTCATCTTCTTCGGGCTCCTGGCCGAGATGATCGCCTACTCGTCCCGCAGGGAAGGAGACTACTCGGTGCGCGAAGTCCAGGTGGCGGAACCGGAGGAGGCCAGCTCCAAGTCCCTGGTCTCTCTGCCCGGATGAGGAT
>JAPOYZ010000354.1 GCA_026706325.1 Candidatus Aminicenantota bacterium | reverse complement strand
ACCACGAAGAGGATGTCGGGGAGCCGCTCCATGTCCCTGATGCCGCGCAGATTCTTGTCCAGCTTTTTGCGTTCCCGCTCCAGCCGCGCCACTTCCTTCTTGGAGAGCTTGTCGTAGAATCCGTTGACCCGTTTTTCTTCCAGATCCTTGTATCGCTTGATGCTGTTCCGGACGGTCGCGAAATTGGTCAGGAGACCACCAAGCCAACGGTTGTTGACATAGTGGGCCTCGCATCTCTGGGCTTCCCGTTCAATGGTGTCCTGAGCCTGTCTCTTGGTGCCGACGAACAGCACGGAACTCCCCCGGATGCTCCGCTCGACGAGGAAATCGATGGCCCGTTTGAAATACCGGAGCGTGGTGCGGAGATCGACGATGTGGATGCCGTTTCGCTGGCCGAAAATGAACGGCTTCATCTTCGGATTCCAGCGCCTTGTCTGATGCCCGAAATGGACACCGGCGTCCAGCAGTTGCTTGATGGGAATGGAACTCACCGATTTCTCCCTGGCTACCTCTTGGAAAATTGGAATCGCTTACGCGCCCCGGGCTGCCCGTATTTCTTCCGTTCCTTGACCCGCTGGTCGCGCCTGAGAAGCCCGGCCTTCTTCAGCGTCGCGCGCAGATCGGGATCGAACTGGAGCAGAGCACGGGCTATTCCCAGCCGGACGGCGCCGGCCTGTCCGGAATATCCCCCGCCCTTGACGTTGACGTACACGTCGAACTTGTCATTGTTCTCCGTCTGCGCCAGAGGTTGCAGAACGACAACCTGTTGCGTCCGGTTGCGGAAGTACTCCTGGAAATCGACGTGGTTGACGACGATCTGCCCTTCCCCGGGCATCAGGAACACTCGTGCAGTGGCGGACTTCCTCTTGCCCGTTCCGTAGTATTGAACCTCGTTCAAGGAAGATCTCCTGTGGCCGGCGGGGACGAACTAAAGGGCCAGCGGCTCCGGTTTCTGAGCTTGATGCGGATGGTCGGCGCCAGCATAGATCTTGAGTTTCCGGATCATCCTCTTGCCCAACTTGTTCTTCGGCAACATACCTCGAACCGCCAAGCGTACGAGACGATCCGGATACCGGCGCAACAGATTCTCGGCCGTTATCTCTTTGAGCCCCCCTGGGTAACGGCTGTGGGAATAGTAGACCTTCTGGGACCACTTCTTCCCGGTCAGGCGCACTTTGTCGGCGTTGACGACGATCACGAATGCGCCGGTATCGAGAAAATCGGTGTAGTTCGGCCGGTCCTTACCCATGAGAAGGGTAGCCAGACGAGTCGCCAAGCGTCCCAGAACCTGATCGCTGGCGTCCACGACGAACCACTTCCTGTCGATTTCGTCAAGACCAGGAAGAATCGTCTTATTCGAATTCTTCATCTCGCTACACTACGCCCCACGAGTCCAAGAGTCTGGAAATCTACCGAACGGACCCGTTCGTTGTCAAGGCTGCGCCCTGTCGAATTGCCTTAGCAGTCCGTGGTGAAAGTCCCGCGAGCACCGAGACCGTTCCTGCGCCCGCCGGACAAGGCGCTATGGGCGCGCATACCGGGAGTATGTGCCCGGATCGCAACGCGGTCCGCGCCTGTGCAGGGACGGTCGAATGCCGTGACGATTTTTACCACGGGCTGTTAGGTTCGCGTTCCAGGCAGTTGGGACGTTCAGGACATTGAAGATGAACGGAATCCACAAACGATCGGCGATTCTGGCGGCGCCGGGACGCGACCTGCTGATCCTGGCCGCCGCATGCTGCATCCTCGTGGGAACCGCCGTCTGGCACCAGTCGCTGGACTCCCGGACAGCCGCGGGCGAAACCAGGCTGGCGGCGATCGGCGACGGTCGGGGGAGACTGGAAGCGGTTCTGAAGAGGGTCCGGCGCTGGGAAGAGGCGATCGAAAACTTGATCCGGTGCCGCGACCGTGTCCAGGAACTCAAGATCCGTCAGGCATCCCCTCTTTCGCTGTGGAACCGGCTCATGGACCGGTTCCCGTCCGGGGAGGAAGTATCGCTTCACCGTCTGGATTGGGAGGACGAAACCCTGACTCTCGAGGGAACCGCCGCGACCCCCTCCGCCGCCGGGACTCTGCTGGACCGTCTGGATCCGGGCGCCGGATTTTACCAAGTGGAACTGCGAGCCCTGGAACAAACCGGGAACACCGTCCGATTCGCCGTCACTGCCCGAACCGGGCATTGACGCAGGATACGCGAGTATGGAGAGGCTTCGTCGAAAGGTTCGCCAAAAACCTGCCCTTTCCCTGGCCGTCATGGGACTTCTCCTGGCGGGTTCCATCTATGCTTCGACGATCCGTCCGCTCCAATTCCGCCTCGAGGGGCTGGAGCAGGAATTTCTGCGGGCACGGACCCATCAAAATCAGATCGACTCGGCCCAGGCTCGCCTCTCAAGGCTCAAGGAAGAATTCGGCGAGCACCGCACGCTCCTCCGGGAGGAGGGAGGACTGATCCAAGAGGAGACTTCCGGTTCCGAGGCCATCAGTCAAATCGTACGGCTGGCTCTCCAACGTGGTCTGCTTCCCACACGAGTCTCCCCCTCGACCCCGGTCGTGGAGGAATTCCTGACCCATTGGCCATTGGACCTGGTCGTGGCGGGAGGATTTCACGGCCTGGGCCGGTTCTTTCAGGATCTGGCGGAACTGGATGAGATCGTCAACGTCCGAAGCCTGTCCATCAGCCGCCGGGACCCTTCCCTTCCGGCGATGACTCTGGACGCTTCCATATCCCTGGCCTTCTTCCGGATCAACCTTCAGGACTTCCACCCGGACCAAGAGCAGGAGCAGGAGGAGGCACCATGATCCTGGTCCCGCTCCTCCAGTTCGGCGTGTTCCTCAGCCTGGCGGTTGTCAGCCCGAAAAGTCCGGCTGTCTACTCGCCCCAAGGAAAGCCGGACCCGTTCGAGCCTCGAAACCGGGAGCATCACGACACGGTGGAGAATCCATTGACGGCACCGTTGCGGCAACTCGCGATTTCCGAATTGGTGATTGTAGGGACGGCCGTGGGGAAACTCGGCGTTTTCGTCCTGGTCCAAGGAGCCGGCCGCTTGACCCACCTGGCTCCCATGAAGGCCCGATTCGCCGACGGACATTTGGTGAAGGTCTCGGGAGACTGGGTGATTTTCCGGGTCGATGGGGACGGCACGGGCCAGTCCTGGGTCACGAAGCGAATTCGGTCCGCCGGGGAGTAACCGAGACCATGCCGATCAGTCCGCGACTCCGGTGCAGATGGGTTCTCATCTTCTGGGTCTTGGCCGCCGCCACAGCGAGAGGTTCAGGACCCCAAGTCCCAGAGGTTCCCGATCCGTTGCGGCAGCCGGTTTCCATGAGCCTGGTCGACGCCTCCCTGGTGGATTTCTTTCGCACCGTCGCGGAGTTGAGCGACCTCAACATGGTGATCGACTCCGACGTGTCGGGAAACGTGACGCTGCGCGTGGAGCGGCTGGCCCTGGACCGGGTCGTGGAAATGGTCCTCAAGAGCCATTCCCTGACCCGGACGGTACAGGACGACCTGATCCGCATTTCCCGTCAAGAGACTCTCCGGGCAGAGAAGGAGCGGGAGCGGAAGATGCTGGAACTGGCACATGAGAGTCAGGCGCCGGCGACCGTGGCCCGGTCCCTGAACTACGCCTCCGCCGAGGAGGCGGCCAAGAGCCTGAAGAACCAACTGGGTGAAAAGGGCCGGTTGGATGTGGACACCAGGACCAATACCCTGCTGATGACCGACATCCCCCCTCGAGTCGCGGAGATGAATCGCCTTCTCGACCGCCTGGACGTTGCGGAGCGTCAAGTCGAGATCGAGGCCAGAATCATCGAGGCCACCACCACCTTCGCCCGGAACCTGGGTCTCCAGCTCGACCTGCTGGCGGGGGAGAGCGGCCCGGGCGCCGCGGGTTCCATCCGCATGAGCACACCGCTGGGGTTGCCATCGGGTTCTCCCGGCGTGGCGGCCGTGCCCGTGCTGGACACCGTGCGCCTGGATGCTCTTCTCACGGCCGCCGAATCGGACGGAGAAGTTCGCATCCTATCCAAGCCCCGGGTCACCGCCCTGAACAACGTCGAGGCCATCGTCACCCAGGGAGCCCGAATTCCGATTCCAGTCGAGCACGACTTCACGACCACGGTCCGCTTCGAGACTGCCGCCCTGCGACTTCTGGTGACGCCGCAGATCACGCGCGAGAAGACGGTCCTGTTGAAGATCAAGGTGGAAAACAACGTCCCCGATTTCAGCCGGACCGTTCAAGGCATCCCCACCATCCTCACCAGCGAATCCCAGACCGTGGTTCTGATCCCCCACGAAGGTACGGCCGTGATCGGGGGGATCCTCCTGGACATCGACCGTACGCTGGAGCAGAGGGTCCCCGGTCTGAGCCGAATCCCGGTCCTGGGCCGGCTCTTTCGGAGGAACTCCCAAAGCCGGGAAACCCGGGAAATCATCTTCTTCATCACGCCCCGGATCAGGTAGATGGTACAGTCCGTGGATGCACGACTTTCGGCATCGCTATGGCCGCTTTCTGACCGCGATCGAGGACCGCGGCCTGGACGGATTTCTGGTCCAGCATAGGCCTAATCTCGCCTACCTCTTCAACTTCACCGGCTCGGCGGGATTGGCCTGCTGCCTGGGACACGAGACCATACTCCTGGTGGACTCCCGGTATCATGAACAGGCCCGGGCTACGGCCGCGAACTGCACCCCCCGGCTGATTCGGGGTTCGTTCGAACAGGCCCTGGAAGAGCTGTTGAACGACCGTTTCCCCGGCGGAAGCAGTCGGCAACGGCTCGGATTGGAGGCCACTCACGCCAGTTGCGACTTCTGGCTGCGAATCCAGACCTGGTCGGCAGCCGTCGAGTGGGCACCCGAACACGACCTGATCGAAACCCTGCGCACCATCAAGGAACCCGGCGAAATCGACGCGTTGGTCCATGCCTTCGAGCTGGCGCAGGGGGCCTACGCCCGCTTTCTCGACCAGATCTCCCCCGGCCTGGCCGAGGTCAGGATGGCAGGCATCCTGGAAATGGAGATGCGCGAGGCCGGAGGCGAGGGCACAGCTTTCCCCACGATCATGGCCAGCGGACCTCGATCGTCACTGCCCCACGGCGTGGCCGGCGGCCGAATCTGGGGAGAGGAGGAACTCCTCTTGATCGACTTCGGAATCCGCTCGGGCGGGTATTTGAGCGATCTCACCCGCATCCACCTTCCTCGCGGAGTCGGCAAGCCGGAGATCTTCGACGTTGTCTCGGAAGCGCAGCACGCGGCGCTGGACTCCATCCGTCCCGGCGTCCGGTCCAGCGACGTGGACCGGGCGGCTCGACGCGTCATCGAAGAAGCCGGCCATGGGGACCACTTCCAACACGGCACGGGACACGGACTGGGCCTGGAAGTCCACGAACTGCCCCGAATCTCACCGATCCGGCCCCAAACCCTCGAGCCCGGCATGGTCTTCACCGTGGAACCGGGGATCTATCTTCCCGGACGCCTAGGCGTCCGGATCGAGGACGTGGTTGCCGTGACCGAAACCGGGTACCGGCTGTTGTCCGACCCGGACCGCTGAAAGAGTGAGGAAGGGGAAATTTCCCACCCGGCAGAGGAGCGGCTCCGACTGGCGCGCCCAGTGGGTCGCCGGACGCAATGGGCCGTACCGACTTGTTCCCGCGGGGCCGTGGAGACTAAACTTACACGGCGCCGGGAAAAGCCGGCGCAAGAACAACGATGAATACCAGGGAGATCCGATCTTTACTGAAACTCA
This sequence comes from Candidatus Aminicenantota bacterium, assembly GCA_026706325.1. GTDB lineage: Bacteria > Acidobacteriota > UBA6911 > RPQK01 > JAJDTT01 > JAJDTT01. Next base: position 433 of record JAPOYZ010000354.1, on the reverse strand, counting down.
TCGACGAGTTCGATGTGGCGGAGTTCGAGTTGGAACGGGAAGGAGTCCGGCTCCGGATTCTTCGCGGCGGTGCCGACTCGCCGCCTGAACCCGCGGCTCCCACCGTTCAGGAGGCCCCGCCCGTCGAAACTGCCCCCGCCGAGCCCGTGTCCGCCCCGGAAAACCTTCACGTCTTCACCGCGCCCATGGTGGGGACCTACTACTCTTCACCCAAGCCTGACGCAGACTCCTTCGTCCAAGTCGGAGCCACCATCCGCGAAGGGGACACTCTCTGCATCATCGAGGCCATGAAGATCTTCAATCAGATCGAGAGCGACGTGGATGGCCAGATCGTTCGCATCCTGGTTGAGAACGGCCAGCCCGTCGAATACGGTGAGCCCCTGTTCGAAGTCCGCACCTAGCCCGAATTTCTCACCAGGTCGCTATGCGTATG